>NZ_JBMOWQ010000097.1:0-24252 GCF_049310485.1 Pseudomonas sp. GZD-209 | reverse complement strand
CCTTCGGGCGCTGCGATTGACGGCTTGAATCGCAATCGCGGGGCAAGCCCGCTCCCACGTTTCAAGGTTGTCGCTGAAACGTTTCGAACAGGCAAAAAAAAGCCCCGCCAATTGGCGGGGTTGAGGTACGAGCGTGGCAGCTCGAAAGGGGTGCCCGCCTTCCCGAGGGAAGGCAGGCAAACAGCGGGTTACAGCAGCATGGTGCGGATGTCGCCCAGTACGTCGCCCAGGCGCTTGGTGAAGCGCGCGGCGGCGGCGCCGTTGATCACGCGGTGATCGTAGGACAGCGACAGCGGCAGCATCAGCTTGGGCTGGAAGGCCTTGCCATCCCAGACCGGCTGCATGGTCGCCTTGGAGACGCCCAGGATAGCCACCTCAGGCGCGTTGACGATCGGCGTGAAGCCGGTGCCGCCAATGTGGCCGAGGCTGGAGATGGTGAAGCAAGCACCTTGCATGTCGTCGGCCGACAGCTTTTTGGTGCGCGCCTTCTCGGCCAGTGCAGCGGCTTCGGCAGCCAGCTGCAGCAGGCTCTTCTGGTCGACGTTCTTGATCACAGGGACCAGCAGGCCATCCGGGGTGTCCACGGCGAAGCCGATGTTCACGTACTTCTTGCGGATGATCGCCTTGCCGCTTGGGGCCAGCGAGCTGTTGAAGTCCGGCAGTTCCTTGAGCAGGAAGGCGCAGGCCTTGAGCAGCAGTGGCAGCACGGTCAGCTTGACGCCGGCTTTCTCGGCGACGGCTTTCTGCGCGACGCGGAAGGCTTCCAGCTCGGTGATGTCGGCCGAGTCGAACTGGGTAACGTGCGGCACGTTCAGCCAGCTGCGGTGCAGGTTGGCGGCACCGACCTGCATCAGGCGGGTCAGGGCCACTTCTTCCACTTCACCGAACTTGCTGAAGTCGACGACCGGGATCGGCGGGATGCCTGCACCACCGGTAGCACCGGCGGCTGGAGCTTCCTTGGCCTTCTGCATCATCGCCTTGACGTAAACCTGAACGTCTTCTTTCAGGATACGGCCGTGCGGACCAGTGGCCGCGACAGCACCCAGCTCGACACCGAATTCACGGGCCAGCTGACGAACGGCAGGGCCGGCATGGACCTTGGCGTTGTTGCCGGCGGCCGGCGCGGTGGCGACCGGGGCTGGAGCAGGCGCAGCAGCCGGAGCGGCGGCGGCCGGTGCAGCAGCTGGGGCAGCAGCGGCAGCGGGTGCAGCTGCGGCCGGAGCCGGTGCTGCAGCAGGGGCGGCGCCTGCGGCCTTGATCTTGAAGATCAGGTCGCCGGTGCCCACTTCGTCTTCCAGCTTGCACAGCACGGCTTCGATCACGCCGGCGCTAGGCGACGGGATTTCCATGGAGGCCTTGTCGGACTCCAGGGTGATCAGCGACTGGTCGGCTTCGACGGTGTCGCCGACCTTGACCAGCACTTCGATGATCTTGGCCTTGCCCGACGAGCCGATGTCCGGCACGTGGATGTCTTGCACGCTGGCAGCAACCGGGGCTGCTGCGGCTGGCGCGGCAGCTGGGGCGGCTTGCGCAGCCGGCGCCGGGGCGGCAGCCGGGACAGCGGCGGCCGGAGCCTCGGGCGCGGAAGCTGCGCCCTCGACTTCCAGGACCAGCAGCTCGTCGCCTTCTTTCAGGCGGTCGCCCAGCTTGACCTTCAGTTCCTTGACGATGCCGGCCTTGGGGGCCGGGATCTCCATGGAGGCCTTGTCGGACTCCAGGGTCAGCAGGCTCTGGTCGGCCTCGATACGGTCACCGACCTTGACGAACAGCTCGATGATTTCACCTTCACCGCTGCCGATGTCAGGTACGCGAATGAGTTCGCTCACTTAAAAATACTCCTCAGCAGTCCAGTGGGTTGCGCTTGTCCGGGTCGATGCCGAACTTGACGATGGCGTCAGCCACAACCTTGGGTTCGATCTCGCCACGGTCAGCCAGGGCTTCCAGGGCAGCCAGCACCACGAAGTGGCGGTCGACTTCGAAGAAGTGACGCAGCTTCTTGCGGCTGTCGCTGCGACCGTAACCGTCGGTACCCAGGACTTTGAATTCTTTGCTCGGGACCCACTGGCGAATCTGTTCGGCGAACAGCTTCATGTAGTCGGTGGAGGCGATGACCGGGCCTTTGCGACCGGCCAGGCACTCTTCGACGTAAGTCTGCTGAGGCTTCTGGCCAGGCTTGAGGCGGTTGGCGCGTTCCACGGCCAGGCCGTCGCGACGCAGTTCGTTGAAGCTGGTGACGCTCCACACGTCGGCACCGACGTTGAACTCTTCACGCAGGATCTTCGCCGCTTCGCGAACTTCGCGCAGGATGGTGCCGGAGCCCATCAGCTGTACGTGGTGCGCGGCTTCGCGGGTGTCTTCCTCGAGCAGGTACATGCCCTTGATGATGCCTTCCTCGACACCGGCCGGCATGGCTGGCTGCTGGTAGGATTCGTTCATCACGGTGATGTAGTAGAAGATGTCCTGTTGCTCTTCGGTCATCTTCTTCATGCCGTCCTGGATGATCACCGCCAGCTCGTAGCCGTAGGTCGGATCATAGGTGCGGCAGTTCGGGATGGTGCCCGCCATCAGGTGGCTGTGACCGTCTTCGTGCTGCAGGCCTTCACCGTTGAGGGTGGTACGGCCGGCGGTACCGCCGATCAGGAAGCCACGGGTGCGGCTGTCGCCAGCGGCCCAGGCCAGGTCGCCGATACGCTGGAAGCCGAACATCGAGTAGAAGATGTAGAACGGCAGCATCGGCTGGTTGTGGCAGCTGTACGAAGTACCGGCAGCGATGAACGACGACATGGCGCCGGCTTCGTTGATGCCTTCTTCGAGGATCTGGCCCTTCTTGTCTTCGCGGTAGAACATCACCTGGTCTTTATCGACTGGCTCGTAGAGCTGGCCGACCGACGAGTAGATGCCCAGCTGGCGGAACATGCCTTCCATACCGAAGGTACGGGCTTCGTCCGGGATGATCGGGACGATGCGCTGGCCGATTTCCTTGTCCTTGACCAGCTGCGCGAGGATACGCACGAAGGCCATGGTGGTGGAGATTTCACGGTCGCCCGAGCCGTCCAGGATCGCTTTCAGCGTTTCCAGGGATGGGGTCGGTACGCTGAAGCTCTTGGCGCGGCGCTGCGGCACGAAGCCACCCAGGGCTGCGCGGCGCTCGGCCAGGTACTTGGCTTCGGCGGAACCTTCTTCCGGCTTGAAGAACGGCAGGTTCTCAAGGTCGGCATCCTTGACCGGGATGTCGAAGCGGTCACGGAAGTGACGCAGGCTGTCGACGTCGACCTTCTTGGTGTTGTGCGCGGTGTTCTTGGCTTCGCCAGCACCGGTGCCGTAACCCTTGATGGTCTTGGCCAGGATGACGGTCGGCTGCTCTTTGTGGTTCACAGCCTGGTGGTACGCCGCGTAGACCTTGTACGGGTCGTGGCCGCCACGGTTGAGCTTCCAGATCTCCTCGTCGGACAGGTCTTCGACCATGGCCTTGAGTTCTGGGGTGTTGAAGAAGTTCTCACGAACGTACGCGCCGTCTTTGGCTTTGTAGTTCTGGTACTCGCCGTCGATGACTTCGTCCATGCGGCGCTGCAGGGCACCGTTGGTGTCCTTGGCCAGCAGTGGGTCCCAGAAACGGCCCCAGACCACTTTGTTGACGTTCCAGCCACCGCCGCGGAACACGCCTTCGAGTTCCTGGATGATCTTGCCGTTGCCGCGAACCGGGCCGTCGAGGCGCTGCAGGTTGCAGTTGATGACGAAGATCAGGTTGTCCAGCTTCTCGCGGCCGGCCAGGGCGATCGCGCCCAGGGATTCCGGCTCGTCGCACTCGCCGTCGCCCATGAAGCACCAGACCTTCTGCTTGCCGGCCGGGATGAAGCCACGGGCTTCCAGGTACTTCATGAAGCGTGCCTGGTAGATCGCCTGGATCGGGCCCAGGCCCATCGAAACGGTCGGGAACTGCCAGAAGTCAGGCATCAGCCATGGGTGCGGGTACGAAGACAGGCCTTGGCCGTCCACTTCCTGACGGAAGTTGTTCATCTGGTCTTCGTTGATGCGGCCTTCCATGAAGGCACGGGCGTAAACGCCTGGCGAAGCGTGGCCCTGGAAGAAGATCAGGTCGCCGCCGTGTTCTTCGGTCGGGGCCTGGAAGAAGTAGTTGAAGCCGATGTCGTACAGCGTGGCGCTGGAGGCGAAGCTCGAGATGTGGCCACCCAGGTCCGAGTCTTTCAGGTTGGTGCGCATGACCATGGCCAGGGCGTTCCAACGCACCATCGAGCGAATGCGGCGTTCCATGAACAGGTCGCCAGGCATGCGTGCTTCGTGGGTGACAGGGATGGTGTTGCGGTACGGCGTGGTGATGGCATACGGCAGCTGCGAGCCACTGCGGGTGGCCAGCTCGCCCATACGGGTCATCAGGTAATGAGCGCGGTCTTCGCCTTCTTTGTCGAGGACCGACTCCAGGGCATCCAGCCATTCCTGGGTTTCGATTGGATCGAGGTCTTGCATGGCTTGCTCCAGGGCGGAAAGGCCACCAGAATCGGGGGCCTGAGTTTGCGACTGGCCTTATGGGCAGACGTCGTGAATTCTTGGATTACCGGACAGTCATCCGGCGCGGTGTAGTTTTACTACAAATGCTTTCGGATTTCATGCTTTTGCACGGCATGGGTAGTAGTAAAACTACACAAATGCGACGGTTTGTCGCATCCCGGGTTGTGGGGAAAAACGTTCCCGTCGGTTGAATCTGTGTTCGAGTTAGGTGTTTGTTGATGTTTCTTACTAGAAAATCAAGATTTTCAGCTATTTCTAACTTTTGTATGACAGTCCAACCGTGGTCCGGCCCCCGTTCGACCGCTCCAACCCCTCTCTTTCACGCCGATCAAGGATAGACCATGCGCCTGCCTTTGCCGCTCGATCTGCCTGCCGCCCTGCAACCGCTGGTTGCCCGCAATCAACAGTTCCTGCGCGATGCGCTGGCCGGGCACCCTGAGCTGAACCCGGACAGCTGGAGCGTCGAGCAGCGACGGCAGTTCGATCAGGTGTGCGCCGCGAGCGACTTCGTACTGGGCCAGGCCCAGCGCGACCCGGCCATGCTGTTCGGCCTGCTGCAAGGTGGCGAGCTCGATCGGCCCTATGCCCCGGGCGAGCTGCGCGGGCAGATCAACGCCGTGGCCCAGGCCGCCCAGAGCGAGGACGAACTGGCGCGCAACCTGCGCCGCGAGCGTAACCGCCAACAGCTGCGCATCATCTGGCGCGACATCACCCGCGCTGCGGCCCTGGGCGAAACCTGCCGCGACCTGTCCGACCTTGCCGATGCCTGTATAGATGAAGCCTATGCCTGGCTTTACCCACGCCACTGCCAGCAGTTCGGCACGCCCATCGGCAACCGCAGCGGGGAAGTGCAGCACATGGTGGTGCTGGGCATGGGCAAGCTGGGCGCGGTGGAGCTCAACCTGTCTTCCGACATCGACCTGATCTTCGCTTTCCCCGAAGGCGGCGAAACCACCGGGGTCAAGCGCTCGCTGGACAACCAGGAGTTCTTCACCCGGCTGGGCCAGCGCCTGATCAAGGCGCTCGACCCGGTCACCGTCGATGGCTTCGTGTTCCGCGTCGACATGCGCCTGCGCCCTTATGGCTCGGCCGGCTCGCTGGTGCTGAGCTTCAATGCGCTGGAGCAGTACTACCAGGACCAGGGCCGCGACTGGGAGCGCTACGCGATGATCAAGGCGCGGGTGGTGGCCGGCGACCAGGCGGCCGGCGCGCAGTTGCAGGAGATGCTGCGCCCGTTCGTGTACCGCCGTTACCTGGATTTCTCCGCCATCGAAGCGCTGCGCACCATGAAGCAGCTGATCCAGCAGGAAGTGCGGCGCAAAGGCATGGCCGACAACATCAAGCTCGGCGCCGGTGGCATCCGCGAGGTGGAGTTCATCGCCCAGGCCTTCCAGCTGATCCACGGCGGGCGCGACCTCAGCCTGCAGCAACGGCCCTTGCTGAAAGTGCTGGCGACCCTGGAGGGGCAGGGTTACCTGCCGCCGGCGGTGGTTGCCGAGCTGCGCGAGGGGTATGAGTTCCTGCGCTACACCGAACATGCGATCCAGGCCATCGCCGACCGCCAGACCCAGATGCTGCCGGATGACGACACCGACCGTGAGCGCATTGCCTACATGCTCGGCTTTGCCGACTGGGCCAGTTTCCACACGCAGCTGATGGAGTGGCGCGGGCGCATCGACTGGCACTTCCGCCAGGTGATCGCCGACCCCGATGAAGACGAAGCCGAGGGCGAGTTGGTGGTGGGCGGCGAATGGTCGCCGCTGTGGGAGCAGGCCCAGGATGAAGAGGCGGCCTGTCGCCAGCTCGAGGAAGCCGGCTTCAAACAGCCCGCCGATGCCCTGCGCCGCTTGACGGCCCTGCGCGTCAGCCCGTCACTGCGCTCGATGCAGCGTATCGGCCGTGAGCGCCTGGACGCCTTCATTCCGCGCCTGCTGGCCCAGGCCGTGGAGCATGCCAACCCAGACCTGGTGCTGGAGCGGGTGCTGCCGCTGGTCGAGGCCGTGGCCCGTCGTTCTGCCTATCTGGTGCTGCTCACCGAAAACCCCGGCGCCCTGCGCCGCCTGCTGACCCTGTGCGCGGCCAGCCCGTGGATCGCCGAGCAGATCGCCCGTTACCCATTGCTGCTCGACGAACTGCTCAACGAAGGCCGGCTGTTCAGCCCGCCCCTGGCACCGGAGCTGGCCGCCGAGCTGCGCGAGCGCCTGACCCGCATCCCCGAAGATGACCTCGAACAGCAGATGGAAGCGCTGCGCCACTTCAAGCTGGCCCACAGCCTGCGCGTGGCGGCGTCCGAGATCACCGGCAACCTGCCGTTGATGAAGGTCAGCGACTACCTGACCTGGCTGGCCGAAGCCATCCTCGACCAGGTGCTGGCCCTGGCCTGGCGCCAGACCGTAAGCCGCCATGGCCAGCCCAAGCGCAGTGATGGCAGCCTGTGCGACCCGGGCTTCATCATCGTCGGCTACGGCAAGGTCGGTGGCATCGAGCTGGGCCATGGCTCGGACCTGGACCTGGTGTTCATCCACGATGGCGACCCTCATGCCGAGACCGATGGCGCCAAGCCCATCGACAGCGCGCAGTTCTTCACCCGGTTGGGCCAGCGCATCATTCACCTGCTGACCACCCAGACCAACTCCGGGCAGCTCTACGACGTCGACATGCGCCTGCGCCCGTCCGGCGCCTCGGGCCTGCTGGTCAGTTCGCTCGGCGCCTTCGAGCGCTACCAGCAGAACGAGGCCTGGACCTGGGAACACCAGGCGCTGGTACGCGCCCGCGTGCTGGTGGGTTGCAAGCAGGTGGCGGCGGCGTTCGAGACGGTACGTGCGGGGGTGTTGGGCAAGGCCCGTGACCTGGATAAACTGCGCGCCGAAGTGAGCGAGATGCGCGCCAAGATGCGCGACAACCTGGGCACCAAGGGCACCGCTGCAGGTACTGCGGGCAATGCCTTCGATGCCGGGCAACCCTTCGATATCAAGCAGGATGCCGGCGGTATCGTCGATATCGAATTTATGGTGCAATACGCCGCTTTGGCCTGGTCCCACGACCACGCGGCCATACTGCGCTGGACCGACAACATCCGCATCCTCGAAGAGCTGGAGCAGGCCGGACTGATGCCCGCCGCCGACGCCGTGCTGCTGCGCGAGGTGTACAAGGCGTTCCGCGCGGCCTCGCACCGCCAGGCCTTGCAGAAGCAGGCCGGGGTGATCGATGCGGCGCAGTTCGTCGATGAGCGCCGCGAGGTGCGGCGGATCTGGGGGCAACTGGGGTTGAGTTGAAGCATCGCGGGGCAAGTCGCATCGGCGCACCGCCGCCCCCACGGTGCGTGGGAGCGGGCTTGCCCCGCGATTCGGACCCCAGTGGTACACTGCACGCCACATAGCCTGAATATAAAGAGGGGAGGCCAGGCTGTAACGCAGCCTGCAGCCTCCCCGAATGTTTCTGGATAAAGCATGAAAATACTGATCATTGGCCCCAGCTGGGTCGGCGACATGGTGATGGCGCAGACCTTGTTCCAGTGCCTGAAACAGCAGCACCCCGACTGCGTGATCGATGTGCTGGCCCCCGAGTGGAGCCGGCCGATCCTCGAGCGCATGCCCGAGGTGCGCCAGGCCTTGAGCTTCCCGCTCGGCCACGGCGCGCTGGAACTGGCGACCCGCCGGCGCATCGGCAAGTCGCTGGCCGGCCAGTACGACCAGGCGATCCTGCTGCCCAACTCGCTCAAGTCGGCGCTGGTGCCGTACTTCGCCGGCATCCCCAAGCGCACCGGCTGGCGCGGCGAAATGCGCTACCTGCTGCTCAACGACGTGCGCAAGCTGGACAAGGCGCGCTACCCGCTGATGATCGAGCGCTTCATGGCCCTGGCCTACGCACCGGGCACTGAACTGCCGCAACCGTATCCACGCCCCAGCCTGCAGATCGAGGCCCAGAGCCGCGACGCAGCCGTGGCCAAGTTCAACCTGCAGCTGGACCGCCCGGTGCTGGCCCTGTGCCCCGGCGCCGAGTTCGGCGAGGCCAAGCGCTGGCCGGCCGAGCATTACGCGCAAGTCGCCGATGCCATGATCCGCCAGGGCTGGCAGGTGTGGCTGTTCGGCTCGAAGAACGACCACCCGGTGGGCGAGCAGATCCGCGACCGGCTGATCCCGGGCCTGCGTGAAGAATCGTACAACCTGGCCGGCGAAACCTCGCTGGCCGAGGCCATCGACCTGATGTCCTGCGCCAACGCCGTGGTCTCCAACGACTCCGGCCTGATGCACGTGGCCGCCGCGTTGAACCGCCCGCTGGTGGCGGTGTACGGCTCGACTTCGCCGGGCTTTACCCCGCCGCTGGCCGAGCAGGTCGAGGTGGTGCGCACCGGCATCGAGTGCAGCCCCTGCTTCGACCGCACCTGCCGCTTTGGCCACTACAATTGCCTGCGTCTGCTCGAGCCGGCCAAGGTGATCGCCGCCCTGCACCAGCTGGGCGGGCCGAACCTGATCGATAGCGTGGCAGAGGTCGACTGAGTGCGGGTCCTGATCATCAAGACGTCGTCCCTGGGCGACGTCATCCACACCCTCCCGGCGCTCACCGACGCCGCCCACGCCATCCCCGGCATCCGTTTCGACTGGGTGGTGGAAGAGGGCTTTGCCGAGATCCCCAGCTGGCACCCGGCGGTCGACCAGGTGATCCCGGTGGCCATTCGCCGTTGGCGCAAGAACCTCTGGCAGACCATCAAGGGCGGCGAGTTCAAGGCCTTCAAGCAACGCCTGCGCGCGCGCAAGTACGACCTGGTGATCGACGCCCAGGGCCTGGTCAAGTCGGCCTGGCTGACCCGCTACGTGAAAGCGCCGGTGGCCGGGCTCGACCGCTATTCGGCCCGTGAAGGCCTGGCCAGTCGTTTCTATGACCGGCGCCTGTCGGTCGCCGTCGGCCAGCACGCCGTCGAGCGCGTGCGCCAGTTGTTCGCCCTGGCCCTGGCCTACGACCTGCCCGAGGGCCTGGGCGACTACGGCCTGGACCTCAACCGCCTGCAACTGCCGCCAGCGGCGCCCTACGTGGTGTTCCTGCATGGCACCACCTGGGCCACCAAGCACTGGCCGGAAGCCTACTGGCGCGAGCTGGCCGAACGCATGGGCCGGCGCAAGCTGCAGGTGATGCTGCCGTGGGGCAACCCGGCGGAGAAGGCCCGCGCCGAGCGCATCGCCCAGGGCTTGAACAACTGCCAGGTACTGCCCAAGTTGAACCTGGTCGGCGTCGCCCGCGTGCTGGCGGCCGCCAAGGCCTGCGTGGCGGTCGATACCGGCCTGGGCCACCTGGCCGCTGCGCTGGATGTGCCGACCATTTCGCTGTTCGGCCCCACCAACCCTGGTTTGACCGGTGCCTACGGACGCGCCCAGATCCACCAGGCGAGCAACTTCCCCTGCGCCCCGTGCCTGCAGAAGAAGTGCACCTACAAACCGAGCGCCGAGGATCTGCGCCGGTTCGATCTCAAACGCGAGTGGCCGCTGTGCTTCACTCGCCTGAATCCCGAGCATGTAGCGGGCCGCTTGAGCGCGCTGCTGCTGGCTGAGGATGTTCGTTGATGCAACTGGCTTTCGTACTCTACAAATACTTCCCTTTTGGCGGGCTGCAGCGCGATTTCATGCGCATCGCCCTGGAGTGCCAGAAGCGTGGCCACCAGATCCGCGTGTACACGCTGATCTGGGAAGGTGATATTCCACCAGGCTTCGAGGTGCTGGTGGCGCCGGTCAAGGCGCTGTTCAACCACCGCCGCAACGAGAAGCTCAGCGCCTGGATGGCGGCGGACCTGGCCAAGCGCCCGGTCGACCGCCTGATCGGCTTCAACAAGATGCCTGGGCTGGACGTGTACTACGCCGCCGACGGCTGCTTCGAGGACAAGGCCCAGACCCTGCGCGGTGGCCTGTACCGCCGCTGGGGCCGCTATCGCCATTTCGCCGAGTACGAGCGGGCGGTGTTCGCCAAGGATGCCCACACCGAGATCCTGATGATCTCCGAAGTGCAGCAGCCCCTGTTCATCAAGCACTACGACACCCCTGAGGCACGCTTTCACCTGCTGCCGCCGGGGATCTCCCAGGACCGCCGCCGCCCGGCTGATGCCGACGCCATCCGTGCCGAATTCCGCAAAGAGTTCGGCCTGGCCGACGACGAGCTGCTGCTGGTACAGATCGGTTCGGGCTTCAAGACCAAGGGTGTGGACCGCAGCCTCAAGGCCCTGGCCGCGCTGCCTTCGGCCCTGCGCAAGCGCACCCGGTTGATGGTCATCGGCCAGGACGACCCCAAGGTGTTCCAGCTGCAGAGCGCCACCCTGGGCCTGGGCGAGCAGGTGCAGTTCCTCAAGGGCCGCAGCGATATTCCGCGCTTCCTGCTGGGGGCCGACCTGCTGATTCACCCGGCGTACAACGAAAACACCGGCACCGTGCTGCTCGAAGCGCTGGTCGCCGGCCTGCCGGTGCTGGTCTCGAAGGTCTGCGGCTACGCCCACTACATCGCCGAGGCCGACAGCGGCCTGGTGCTGGACGACCCGTTCGAGCAGGAGCAGCTCAATAGCTACCTGCAACGCATGCTCGAAGACGCCGAGGCCCGCGCGGCCTGGTCGCGCAATGGCGTGGCCTTTGCCGACAGCGCCGACCTGTACAGCATGCCGCAGCATGCCGCCGACGTGATCCTCGGCCAGGAGACCGCATGAAGCTGATACTTGCCGAACCGTTCAAGCGCCTGTGGGCCGGGCGCGACCCGTTCGAGGCCGTCGAGCAACTGCAGGGCGAGGTGTACCGCGAGCTTGAGGGCCGCCGCACGCTGCGCACCGAGGTCGATGGCGCGGGCTTTTTCGTCAAGATCCACCGTGGCATCGGCTGGGGCGAGATCTTCAAGAACCTGTTCAGCGCCAAGCTGCCGGTGCTCGGCGCCGGTCAGGAGTGGCGGGCCATCCAGCGCCTGCACGAGGTCGGTGTGCCGACCATGACCGCGGTAGCCTACGGCGAGCGCGGCAGCAACCCGGCCACCCAGCATTCGTTCATCGTCACCGAAGAGCTGGCGCCGACCGTCAGCCTGGAAGACTTCAGCCTCGACTGGGTTCGTCAGCCGCCCGAGCCACGGCTCAAGCGCGCGCTGATCGCCGAGGTGGCGAAGATGACCGGCGGCATGCACCGCGCCGGCGTCAACCACCGCGACTGCTACATCTGCCATTTCCTGCTGCACACCGACCGCCCGGTGACGGCGGATGACTTCAAACTGTCGGTGATCGACCTGCACCGGGCCCAGACCCGGGCGACAATCACCCGACGCTGGCGCGACAAGGACCTGGCCGCGCTGTACTTCTCGGCACTGGACATCGGCCTGACCCGCCGTGACAAGCTGCGCTTCCTGCGCGGCTACTTCCAGCGCCCATTGCGTGAAGTGCTCAAGGAGGAAGCCGCACTGCTGGCCTGGCTGGAAAGCAAGGCGCAGAAACTCTACGAACGCAAGCAACGCTATGGGGATGCGCTCTGATGGCGGGTTGGACACTGGCGCCGGGCTACGAATGGCTGGCGGCGGACTTCGGTAGCCTGAACACGGTATTCGCCCTGCAGGGCGAACACCTGACCCGCGACCCGCTCAGCGAGGTCATTCGTGTGCAGCGCGACGGCGTCTGGTATTACGTCAAGCGCTACACCGGTGCCGGCAAGCACATGCGCCGCTACCTGGGGCGTCCGCGGATCAAGGCCGAATGGCAGAACCTCAAGCAGTTCGCCAAGTGGGGCATCCCCACCGCCGAGGTGGTCGCCTGGGGCCTGGAACGCAATGGCCTGGCCTTTGGCCGCGGGGCGATGATCACCCGCGAGCTGCCGAACACCGAGGACCTGTCGGCGTTGGCCGAGCGTAACGACCCGCGCTTGAAAGATCGCGCCTGGGTCGACCATGTCAGCCGCCAGCTGGCCCGGCATACCCGCGAGATGCACGACCATCACTTCGCCCACAACGACCTGAAGTGGCGCAACCTGCTGGTGGACGATCAGGGCACGCTGTTCTTCATCGACTGCCCGACCGGCGATTTCTGGCGGGGCTTCATGCTCCGGCACCGGCTGATCAAGGACCTGGCGTGCCTGGACAAGGTCGCCAAATACCACCTGTCGGCGACCCAGCGCCTGCGCTTCTACCTGCAGTACCGCCGTCACGCGCGCCTGACTGCCCGCGACAAGCGGCGCATTCGCCAGGTGCTGAGCTTTTTCGAGGGAAGGGAATGACCGATTACCTGGCCAGCGCCGACCAGGCGCTGCTCAAGCGCCACGGCCTGAGCGATTTCGAAGCGCTGTGGGCCCTGCAGCTGGACGCCGTGGACGAGCCCAACACCGGCCGTGGCGGCTGGAGCAGCGTGTTCCGCCTGGAGCTGGAAGGCAAGGGCTACTACCTCAAGCGCCAGTGCGACTACCTGACCCGCAGCCTGCAACGGCCATTTGGCGAACCGACGTTCGCCCGTGAATTTCGCAACATCAGCCGCTACCAGAAGCTGGATATCCCGGCGTTGCAGGCGGTGTTCTTCGGCGAGCGCAAGCAGGCCGGCCAGCACCGTGCGATCCTCATGACCCGGGCGCTGGACGACTGGAGCGATCTTGAGCGTTTGCTGGAGCAATGGCCGCAGCTGCCCGAGGGGCAGCGCCGGGGCATCCTGCAGGCTTGCGGCCAACTGGCCCGCACCCTGCACGGCGCCGGGCAGATGCATGGGTGTTTCTACCCCAAGCACATCTTCCTGCGCGAGCGCCGCGAAGGCTGGCAGGCGCAGCTGATCGACCTGGAGAAGACCCGCCCGCTGCTGTTCGGCCAGCGCGACCGGGTCAAGGACCTGGAGCCGCTGTTGCGTCGCGCCCGTGCCTGGAGCGAGGCGGATGTGCGCGAACTGCTCGGCGCCTACCTGCAACAGCCGGTGGACAGCGCGCAGGTGAATGCCTGGCTGCAACGCCTGACGCAACGCCGTCGCCATAAAGAGGCCCGCTGATGCACCTGTCCGAACTGAAGGGCCTCGGGCGCAGCCCGTCGTTGCCGCTGACCGTCACTCTCGCCGATGCTGCGGGCACGGCCGACCTGCAACTGCTCAGCCTGCTGCGCGTGCTGCCCGGCCAGCGCTATGTCGGCGCCGGTATCTGGCGCGGCACCCCGGTGCTGGCCAAGCTGCTGGTGGGCGGTAACGCCGCCCGTCATTTCCAGCGTGAGCTCGATGGCGTGCGCCTGCTGGCCGAACAAGGCCTGACCACGCCGCAGTTGTTGGCCGATGGCCTGAAGGAAGGCGAGGGCGGTTGGCTGCTGTTCGAGTACCTCGATCACGCCGAAAGCCTGGCCGATGCCTGGGCCGCAGTGGAGCACCTGCCGATGCTTGCCGACGAGCAGCATGCGGTGCTGGGCGAGGCGCTGACGGCCGTGGCGCAGATGCACGCCAAGGGCCTGTGGCAGGAAGACCTGCACCTGGACAACCTGCTGCGCCAGGAGGGCCGGGTGTACCTGATCGATGGCGCAGGCATCAAGGCCGAAACGCCTGGCCAGCAACTGTCGCGTCAGCGTGTGCTGGAAAACCTCGGGGTGCTGTTCGCCCAGTTGCCCAAGCGCCTGGAGCCGTTCATCGAAGAGGCGCTGGTGCATTACCTGCTGGCCAACGGCGAGCACGCGCTGCCGCTCGAAGCCCTGCAGAAGCAGGTGGACAAGGTGCGCAACTGGCGCCTGAAGGATTACCTGGAGAAGGCCGGGCGCGAATGCACGCTGTTCAGCGTCGAGCGCACCCTGTCGGGCTTGCGCGCGGTGCGTCGCCCGCAAGCTGAGGCACTGCTGCCGGTGCTGGAGCAGGCCGATGCGCTGATCGACCAGGGCCACCTGTACAAGACCGGCGGTGCGGCGAGCGTCGCGCGGGTCGAGGTGGGCGGGCGCACGCTGGTGCTCAAACGCTACAACATCAAGAACACCGCGCATTGGTTCAAGCGCTTCTGGCGCCCGAGCCGGGCCTGGCATTCGTGGATCGAAGGCCACCGCCTGGAGTTCCTCGAAATTGCCACGCCACGCCCGTTGGCGGTGCTGGAAACCCGCACCCTGGGCCTGCGCAACCGCGCCTACCTGCTGACCGAGTATGTCGATGGGCCGGACCTGACCGCGTGCTTTGCGCCGTTCGTGGACAGCGGCGACGCGCCGGATGAGCAGGTCGAGGCGCTGGTGCAGCTGATGCAGCAGTTGATCCGCGAGCGCATCAGCCACGGTGACTTCAAGGGCCACAACCTGTTCTGGGACAACGGCCGCTGGTCGCTGATCGACCTCGATGCCATGTGCCAGCATGCCACCCAGCTCAGCTTCGCCCCGGCATTCGGCCGTGACCGCGCGCGGCTGCTGCGCAACTGGCCGCGCAGCAGTGCGTTGTATCAGCGCTTGGATAAGGTGCTGCCGCGCTTGGCGGAACACTGATAGAAGATCTAGCGTGGGAGCGGGCTTGACCCGCGATGCAGCCAGCACATTGGATGGCACCGGCTACGCCGGTGTTCGCGGGGCAAGCCCGCTCCCACGATCAAGACCGCTGAGGCCAGGGTCTGTCTAGCGTCGCCAGAACCCGCTCAGGCCCAGCACGGCCGAAGCCCCCAGGCCGATCCAGGCCAAGCTATCCCAGACCCCATCCCCGAGCAGCGCGGCGAACAGCCCGACGAGGCTCAGCAGCGCCACCAGCGCCGGCCAGGCGAAGATCCGCCCGGTGCTTTGCGAGTTGTGGCTCATGCCCGCGCCTCCTTCGGTTTGCGCTGCTTGCCCCACCACAGGTACAGGCCGCTGCCGAGCACGATGATGGTCAGCACGTCGAGCACGGCCCAGAGGATCTGCATCGGCCGCCCGCCGTAATCACCGAAATGCAGCGGCTGCGACAGGCCCATGGCATCCATGTACCACGGGCGCTCGCCGACGGCGGTTACCTGGAGCGTGCGGGCGTCGATCAGCACCGGGGTGAACAGGTGCGAGGTCAGCGGCGTGGCGCCGTTCATGAACACCGCGTAGTGGTGCTCGCTGGAAAAGCGTGTGCCGGGGAAGGCGATGAAGTCCGGGCGCATGCCAGGGGCGGCTTGTTCGGCGATGTGCAGCAGCTGCGTGGCGGGTGCGCGCTCGCTGAGGGGCGGCGCATCGCGGTAGGGCGCGACCATGGCCGCCAGGCTGTCGTTGCGCCAGGCAGCGATGACCAGGTCGGACAGCGCGCTGATCACCCCGGTGACACCCACCACCAGTGCCCAGCTGAGGGTGACCACGCCGATCAGGTTGTGCAGGTCGAGCCAGCGCAGCCGTGAGGATTTTTCGTGGCGCACGGTGGCGAACTTCAGGCGGCGCATGAACGGCGCGTAGAGCACGGTGCCGGAGACGATCGCCAGCACGAACAACACGCCCATGAAGGCCAGCAGCAGCTTGCCCGGCAGTCCGGCGAGCATGTCCACGTGCAGGCGCAGCATCAGCATCATGAAGCCGCCGTTGGCAGCCGGCATGGCCACCGCTTCGCCGGTGCGGGCGTCGAGCATGAAGGTGTGCGAGTCGTTCGGGTCGGTGCCGGCGGTGGCGGCGGTGATCGCCACCACGCCGTTGGGTTCGTCCTTCTCGTAACCGAAGTACTGCATCACCTCGCCGGGGCGGTGCTGCTCGGCCTTGAGCACCAACTGCTGCAGGTCCAGGTGCGGGGTGCCTGCGGGCATCTCGCGCAATTCGGGGGCTTCGCCCAGCAGGTGCTCGATCTCGTGGTGGAAGATCAGGGGCAGGCCGGTGAGGGCGAGCAGCAGCATGAAGAGGGTGCAGATGAGGCTGGTCCAGGTGTGGATCGTTGACCAGCGGCGGATGGTTTGGCTTTTCATCAGGGTTCAGCCTTTTTCTGCAGAACGCCATCGCGGGGGGGGGGGGGGGGGGGGAAAAAAAAAAAAAACAAGAGAAAAAGACGGGCACCAAAAACGAACGCACACCCACGCACAACACATACTACCCTCGCATTCCGCCGCCCCCCCCCCCCGCGATGTCATTACCACTTGTAGGTGGCGCTGGCGACGACGCTGCGCTGGTCGCCGTAGTAGCAGTAGAAGCTGTCGCAGGTGGAGATGTAGTCCTTGTCGAACAGGTTGGTCGCGTTGAGCGCCACCGACGCGCCCTTGAGGCTGTTGTCCAGGCGGCCGAGGTCGTAGTGCACCGAGGCGTCGAACACCGTGTAGGCGTCGGCCTTGCCCAGCCAGGTGTTGCCCTGGTCGCCATAGGTATTGCCGGTGTAGCGCGCGCCGGCACCGATGCCGAAGCCGTCGAGCACGCCGCTGTGCCAGGTGTAGTCGGCCCATAGCGAGGCTTGCTGGTTGGGCATCAGCTGCAGGCGGTTGCCTTTGTACTGGCCATCCTGCACTTCGGACTTGGCCAGGGTGTAGGCGGCGATCACCTTGAGGTTCTCGGTGACGTCGGAGGTGGCTTCCAGCTCAAGGCCGCGCACCTTCACTTCGCCGGTCTGGCTGGTGACCGGCACTGCGCCGACGAAGCTGGTGGCCGAGACGTTCTTCTGGGTCAGGTCATACACCGCTGCGCTGAGCAGGGTATTGGAGCCGGGTGGCTGGTACTTGATGCCCAGCTCCCACTGCTGGCCTTCGGTTGGCTTGAGCGAGTTGCTCGAGGTGACGTCGGCCTTGCTGGTGGGCTGGAACGACTCGGCGTACGACAGGTAGGGCACCAAGCCCGAGTCGAACACGTAGCTGATTGCCGCGTTGCCGCTGAACTTGCGGTTGAGCTGGCTGTTGTCGGTGTCGTCCTTGATGAAGTGGGTATCGGTCTTCACCCAGTCCTGGCGGCCACCCAGGGTCAGGCGCCAGTTGTCGAGGGCCATCTGGTCCTGGATGTACAGGCCGGTCTGGCGGGTTTTCTGGTCGTAGTCGTAGAACGCGTCGGAGCGTGGCGGGCGGGTGATGGGCGCGCCGGTCACCGGGTTGTTCACATTGATGTTGGTGGCGCCGCCAAAGATCGCCGTGTAGTTGTTGTTCATGCGCTGGTGGTCCAGGCCGAGCAACAGGGTATGGCTGACGGCACCGGTGTCGAAGTCGCCCTGCAGGTTGTTGTCGACGGCGAACTGGCTGATGTCCTCGTCGACGTTGGTGGTGCCGCGGCCGGTGTTGCCCTGGTCGTCCACGACAAAGCCAAAGGCGGCGAAGGCGGGGTTGTAGCCGCGCACGGTGACGGTCTGGAACGACAGGTCCGACTTGGTGTAGCGCAGGTTCTGGCGGAACTGCCAGACATCGTTGATGCGGTGTTCGAACGCATAACCCAACGCGTAGTAGGTGCGGTCGTAGAAGTCGTAGTCCGGATCGCCGAGGTTCTTGTGGTGGGAGATATCACCGAACGGCATCGAGATCTTGGTGCCCTGGATCGGGTAGAACTGGCTGGTGACGCCGGTGTCGTCACGGGTGAACTGGCTGAGGAAGGTCAGCTTGGTGTCGTCGTCGATGTTCCAGGTCAGGCTCGGCGCGATGTTGTAGCGCTTGTTCTCGATGTGGTCGATCTGCGTGTCGCTGTCGCGCACCACACCGCTGACGCCATAGAGGAACTGGCCCTGGTCGTCGATCTTGCCGGTGCTGGCGAAGTTGATCTGGCGATGGTTGTCGCTGCCGTACTGCACCTGGATTTCGTGGGCGCTTTCGGCTTGCGGGCGGCGGCTGACCATGTCCAGCAGGCCGCCGGGCGGGGTCTGGCCATACACCGACGAAGCCGGGCCGCGCAGCAGGGCCAGGCGGTCGAGGTTCCAGGTTTCGGCTTTCGGGTTGGCGTACACGCCGCGGGGCAGCGGCAGGCCATCGAGGAACTGGGTTGGCTCGAAGCCGCGCACCAGCATCCAGTCATAGCGGGTGTCGCTGCCGTAACTGGCGGAGACGATGCCCGGCATGTATTTCACGGCGTCATCGAGGCTGTGCACGCCGCGGTCGTTCATCTGCTGGCGGGTGGCAACGGAGATCGAACGCGGTGCTTCCACCAGGGCGGTGTCGGTCTTGGTGCCGGCGGCGGTGCGCTTGGCGAGGTAGCCGTCTACCGGCCCCCAGGCGCTTTCGCTGTCGCTGGCGGCGTTGACGGTGGTTTCCGGCAAGGCCAGGGCCGTTTCGGGGACGGCCACCAGGCTGTAGCTGCCGGCGCTGCTTTGCTGCAGTTGCAGCCCGGTGCCGCGCAGGGCGGCCTGCAGGGCGCCGAGGGCGTCGTACTGGCCGCTGACCGGGGCCGAGGTGCGGCCGCTGACCAGGGCCGGGTCCAGGGCCAGGGTAATACCGGCCTGGCTGGCGATCTGGTTCAGGGTGCTGGCCAGTGGTGCGCCGGGCAGCGCGTAGGTGCGCAGGGCAGACTGTTCGGCGGCGAACAGGGCGGGGCTGGTCAACGGGGCGGCCAGGCCGATGGCCAGGGCCATCAGGCTGGGGCGAAGCAAGGCATCTACAGCGCGGGACATGCGGCGGCTCCTCGACGGATAAGTGCTATCTGCTTCCTTGCCGAGTGAGTTTTGAAAAGTGACAGGGGGCTTTGAAAAAAATCTTTACCGGGCCATCGCGGGGCAAGCCCGCTCCCACGCAATGAACCTGCACGTCCGCTCCTACAGGGGTTGCATTCAGCGTGGGCTGACGGTTACCCACCACGGCGTATGCCGCTCGATCTTCACCGGCAGTACCGGTTGCAGCGAGGCCAGCGCCAGGTCGGTGTTGGTCAGCGGGAAGCTGCCGCTCACGCGCAGGTCGGCGACCTCGTCGGCCACCCCCAGGTGGCCGCTGCGGTACTGGCCAAGGGTGGCCACCAGGTCGGCCAGGCGCACGTTGTCGACCACCAGCATGCCGCGGGTCCAGGCATCGGCACCGACCGCTACCGGGCTGACCGCGCCCAGGCCTTCGGTGTTCATCAGCACTTGCTGGCCCTCGCGCAGTACCTGCTCGTCGCCGCTGTCGCGGGGTTTGGCGGCCACCGACGATTGCAGGACTTCCAGGCGGGTGCCGGCGGCTTCGCGCTTCACCAGGAAACGTGTGCCCAGCGGGCGCAGGCGGCCATCGGCGGTGCGCACTTGCAGTGGGCGGCTGTCTTCATGCCCGGTTTCCACGGATATCTCGCCCTGGTGCAGCACGATCAGCCGTTGTTCGCCCTGGAAGTCGATATCCACCGCGGTGTGGCTGTTCAGGCTCAGCAGCGTGCCGTCTTCCAGGCGCAGCGTGCGTAGTTCGCCGGTGGCGGTGCGTTGGTCGGCCAGCCAGTAGTCCGGCGACAGCGAGGGCATGCCTGCCCAGGCCAGCACGCCGCCGAGCAGCAGCATGCCGGCCAGCCCGCTGAGCCGTCGGCGCATGCCGGTGCGCGACTGCAGCAGGGCATGGCGGGCGGGGCCGGCGGCGCTGTTGAAGCGCTGGTCGAGCAGGCTCAGTTGCAGCCAGGCGCGGGCATGCTCTTCGTGGGCGGCATGCCAGCGCATGAATTCGTTGCGTTCGTCGGGGCTGCCGCTGCCTTCGTCCAGGCACAGCTTCCAGGCGATGGCGGCGTCCAGCACGGTGCTGGAGACGGGGCTGTTGTTCATGTCGGCTGCCCGTACAGGGCGATGTAGCACTGGCGCATGCCTTGGGCGATGTACTGGCGCACCCGGGACACCGAAACCCCCAGGCGCTGGGCGATTTCGGCGTGGCCGAGGCCGTCCAGGCGGTTGTGCAGGAACGCGGCGCGCGCCTTGCTCGACAGCTTGCCGAGCAGGCGGTCGATGGCCTTGAGGTCTTCGAGGATCAGGTATTGCAGTTCTGGCGAGGGCTGTTCGGCTTCGGGCAACAGCGCAAGTTCCGCGAGGTAGGCTTGTTCCAGCGCGGCGCGGCGGAAGTGGTCGAACAGCAGGCCCTTGGCCACGGCAACCAGGAATGCGCGGGGTTCGCGGGGGGCGTCCAGCCGTTCGCGGCCGAGCAGGCGCACGAAGGTGTCCTGGCTCAGGTCTTCGGCGCGCTGGCGGCAGGCCGTGCTGCGTTGCAGCCAGGCGAGCAGCCAGCCGCGATGGTCGCGGTACAGCGCGCTGACCAGTTCGGCGTGTGGGCTCTGCGCAGACGTCAAGGAACGTCCCCCGATAAAGAATGCGTTAACTAACGATAATTATTCGCGATTGTCGCAGAGGCGGGGGTGGGGGCGCAATTGACGCTTATCGGATTGCCATTACGGTTGGATGCATACCATCTGTGCAGGAGCGGCCTTGCCGGGGTACCCGACCGGTCGGAAAGGGGCTGCCTTGCAGCCCTTCGCGGGTAAACCCGCTCCCACAGGATTGCGCACAATCTCAAGCCAACACTGTACCTGTGGGAGCGGGTTTACCCGCGAAAGGCCTACAGGGCGACATGAATCGCGGCCGTTAGAAGCCGTGACTCGGTATTTTGCGCCGACGCCACTGTTTAAGCCTTTGCTCCAGCTGCAACGGACTGTCCAGTTGCTGGCGGCGGGCCTGGCTGAACAGGATCAGGGCCAGCTCGGCGGTGACCTGGGCGTCGGCACTGGCATGGTGGCGGGCTTGTACTTCGAGGCCGAAACGGGCGATCCAGTCATCCAGCCCTGCTTCGCGCAGCACCGTGTCGGGGTTGAGCATGGGGGCCAGCTCCGCCACATCGAAAAACGGGTGGCGCAGGCGCAGGCCAAGGCTGTCCTGCAGCGCCCGCGCCAGCATGTGCTGGTCGAACGACGCGTGGAACGCCAGCACCGGGCTGTCGCCAATGAACGCCATGAGGTCGAGCAAGGCTTCGGCCGGGTTGCAGCCGGCGGCCAGGGCGCTGGGGCCGAGGCCGTGGATCAGCACGCTGGCGTTGGTCTTCTGCTCGGGGCGGTGCAGGGTGCGCTCGAACTGCTGGCCGAGGTCGATGGCACCATCCTCGATGGCCACCGCGCCGATCGACAGCACCTGGTCGCGGTTGAGGTTCAGGCCGCTGGTCTCCAGGTCGAGCACCACCCAGCGCTGCTCACGCAGGGAGCACACGGCCAGTGGCGCAGGCCCAGGCAGGCTGGCCAGGCGCTGGTGCAGGTGCTCGTCCAGCGTGGGCGCCGCTGGGCGCAGCCAGGCGAACAGGTTCACAGCTGGTACCGCAGGGCCAGGCTGCTTTGCAGGCGCTGGGCCTGGCGCAGGGATTCGCGCAGGATGCGCCGGTCAAGGTGGTTGAGGCTGTCCGGGTCGAGGCGGTTGGAATACGCCAGGTTGGCGCGGGTCTGGCGCTGGTGCTGCTGCATACGGGTCTGCTGGATGAAGTGGTAGGCCTCCTCGAAGGCGGCGCCGTCGAGTGCGTCGATGACGCCCTTGGCGACCAGCTGGCGCAGGCGTTCGAGGGTGTTGCAGGCCTTGATGCCATGGGCCAGGGCCAGCAGCCGCGCGCCGTCGACGAAGGGCGTCAGGCCCTGCACCTTGAGGTCGAGGGTGGCGGCCTTGTCATCACCCTGGCGGGTCAGTACGAACTCGCGCAGGCGCCCCACCGGCGGGCGCTGGCGCAGGGCGTTGTCGGCCATCATGCGCTGGAAGATGCGGTTGTCGGCCACCTGCTCGAGCAGGCCTTGGCGCAACTGTTCACAGCCCTGTTCATCGCCCCACACCACGCGCAGGTCGAAGTAGATGCTCGAGCCCAGCAGGTTTTCCGGGCTGGCCTCGCGCACGAAGCCGGCGAAGCG
This sequence comes from Pseudomonas sp. GZD-209, assembly GCF_049310485.1. Lineage (NCBI taxonomy): Bacteria > Pseudomonadati > Pseudomonadota > Gammaproteobacteria > Pseudomonadales > Pseudomonadaceae > Pseudomonas > Pseudomonas sp. GZD-209. The sequence goes on along the minus strand of NZ_JBMOWQ010000097.1, from coordinate 2,097 downwards.
CCGCGCCCACTCGCTGCGCGACAGGCACAGCTCGGGGTTGCCGGCCATCACGTTGCCGGTGCATAGGGTGAAGCCGCACTGGGCGAGGTTGTGGTTGATGTGCTGGGCCAGCGGCAACAGCCTGGCGCGGATGGCGTCGGCTTCGGCGCGGTCGCGGGCTTCGAAGAGGATGCCGTTGTCCTGGTCGGTGTGCAGGGTCTGTTCGCGGCGGCCTTCGCTGCCGAAGCACAGCCAGCTGAACGGCACGCCCGGGTCGCCGCGTTCGGCGATGGCCAGTTCGATCACCCGGCACACGGTGTGGTCGTTGAGCAGGGTGATGATCTGGGTGATCTGCGTCGAGGAAGCGCCGTGGGCGAGCATGCGTTCGACCAGTTGGCCGATCTCGCCACGCAACGACACCAGGCTGTCCAGCCGTGGCGCGTGGCGGATGGTGCGCGCCAGGTGCACCAGGTCGACCCGTTGCAGGGAGAACAGGTCGCGCTCGGAAATCACTCCGCACAGGCGCTGGTTGTCCACCAGGCAGACGTGGGCGATATGCCGTTCGGTCATGGCCATGGCGGCGTCGAAGGCGCTGGCCTGGGGGCTCAGGTAGAACGGCTTGGCGGTCATGTAGCGTTCGATCGGCGCGGTCAGCTCGGCGCTGGCATCGGCAACCACCTGGCGCAGGTCGCGCAGGGTGAAGATGCCGATGGGGTAGCGTTGCGGGTCGACGATGACGATGCTCCCGACCTGTTGTTCGTGCATCAGCCGCACCGCTTCGCGCAGGGGCGTGTCGGGGCTGCACACCACCGGGTGGCGCATGGCCAGTTCGCCCAGCGGGGTGTTCAGCGAATACTGGGTGCCCAAGGTCTCGACCGCTTTCTGGCGCACCTGCTGGTTGACCTGGTCGAGCAGGCTGCTGACCCCGCGCAGGGCGAAGTCGCGGAACACGTCGGACAGGGAGAACACGCGGATGAACGCGGCTTTGTTCAATTGCAGGCAGAAAGTGTCTTCGCCTGCCAGGTGCTCGGTACGGGTGGCGCGTTCGCCCAGCAATGCGGCCAGCGGGAAGCATTCGCCGCCGGTGATCTCGAAGGTGGTCTCGGTGCCCGGCCGGGTGACGTGCTGGCGCTCGCCGACCACACGGCCCTGCTTGACGATGTAGAAGTGCTCGACCGGGCCGTCGCTGGGCTTGATGATGCTTTCGCCAGCCGCGTAGAAACGCAGCTGGCACTGTTCCACCAGGAAGGCCAGGTGGCTCTGTTCCATCTGGTTGAACGGCGCAAAGCGCTGCAGCAACTGCAGGGTGCCCTGGATGTTCTGCTGCACTGCGGTTTTGCCCGCCTGGCGGTAGGCGTCCTTTTTGCTCATGAAGCTGACCGTTTCGCTACGCCGAACTATATATATCTATCTATAGGGCTCGGCTTTGTTGTTCTCGGCCTCCATGGTCGGCTGGCCGCCTTGTGGTGCCCATTGGACGTAAGTCTAGAGGCACTGATGGCAAGGCCCCGACGAAAGGCGCACAGGGCGGTGCGGGTTTAGGGTCTTAGGGTTTGAGCGACATTTTTGACGAGACGACCATGGCTGAGCATGACGACATATTGAGTGACGCCGAGCGTGAGGCGTTGGCCGTGGTGAGCGCGCCGGTGGCGCCCAAACCGGTGGTGCTGGTGGTGGATGACAACCCGGTGAACAGCCAGGCGTTGAGCCTGTACCTCAAAAGCCGGGGCATCGACTGCATGACCGCCGACGGCGCGCAGGAGGCGATGTTCAAGCTGCATTACGAGCGTCGGATTGCCCTGATGATCACTGATTTGCGCATGGAGCCGAAGGATGGCCTGGAGTTGATCCAGCAAATCCGGGCGTCGACGCGGGCCGACTTGCCGATCGTCGTGGTGTCTGGGGAGTCGGAAGTGTCCGAGGCCGTCAAGGCAATGCACCTGGGCGTGGTGGACTTTCTGGTGAAACCCCTGGATGGCGACAAGTTGCAGGCGTTGCTTGGGCTGGTGAAGCGCGAGCTGAAACTGGAGCAGCCCTGAAACGATCGCGGGGCAAGCCCGCTCCCCCGAAGAACGGAATATGGTGCGGGGGGGGGATGCTCCCCTCACAAAGCTCTGG
>NZ_JBMOWQ010000096.1:0-24891 GCF_049310485.1 Pseudomonas sp. GZD-209 | reverse complement strand
AGTCCTCCCCCTCCCTCCTTGCCGCCCTGGGGGGGCGTTGTTCCCCCCCCCCGATGCGTTGCTGGCTGATTACAGCCCGTTACGCGCCTTGAACTCGCGGCGACGACGGTGCAGCACTGGCTCGGTGTAGCCGTTTGGCTGCTTGGCACCTTCAACCACCAGCTCGATCGCCGCCTGGAACGCGATGTTGTCATCGAAGTTCGGCGCCATCGGGCGGTACTGGGCGTCGCCGGCGTTCTGCTTGTCCACCACCGCGGCCATGCGCTTGAGGCTTTCCAGCACCTGCTCCTGGGTGACCACGCCATGGCGCAGCCAGTTGGCCAGCAGTTGGGCCGAGATGCGCAGGGTGGCGCGGTCTTCCATCAGGCCGACGTCGTTGATGTCCGGCACCTTCGAGCAACCCACACCGTGGTCGATCCAGCGCACCACGTAGCCGAGGATACCCTGGGCGTTGTTGTCCAGCTCGTTGCGGATCTCGTCGGCCGACCAGTTGGTGTCGGCAGCCAGCGGGATGGTCAGGATGTCGTCCACCGAGGCCGGGGTACGCTGGGCCAGCTCGCGCTGACGGGCCTGCACGTCGACCTTGTGGTAGTGCAGGGCGTGCAGGGTGGCGGCGGTCGGCGATGGCACCCAGGCGGTGTTGGCGCCGGCCAGCGGGTGGGCGATCTTCTGCTCGAGCATCGCGGCCATCAGGTCGGGCATGGCCCACATGCCTTTGCCGATCTGCGCACGGCCTTGCAGGCCGGTGGCCAGGCCGACGTCGACGTTGTTGTTCTCGTAGGCGCCGATCCACTTCTCGTTCTTCATGGCGCCCTTGCGCACCACGGCGCCGGCTTCCATGGAGGTGTGGATTTCGTCACCGGTGCGGTCGAGGAAGCCGGTGTTGATGAACACCACGCGCTCGGCGGCGGCCTTGATGCAGGACTTGAGGTTGACCGTGGTACGGCGCTCCTCGTCCATGATGCCGACCTTGACGGTGTTGCGCTTCATGCCCAGCAGGTCTTCGACGCGGCTGAAGATTTCGGCGGCGAAGGCCACTTCTTCCGGGCCGTGCATCTTCGGCTTGACGATGTACACGCTGCCGCTGCGGGTGTTCTTGCGGCTGGTGTTGCCGTTGAGGTTGTGCAGGGCGATCAGGTTGGTGAACAGGCCGTCCTGGATGCCTTCGGGGATTTCGTTGCCCTGGGCGTCGAGGATCGCCGGGTTGGTCATCAGGTGACCCACGTTGCGCACGAACAGCAGCGAACGGCCGTGTAGGGTGACGCTGCCGCCGTTGGGGGCTGCGTATTCGCGGTCCGGGTTCATGGTGCGGGTGAAGGTCTTGCCGCCTTTGCTCACGCTCTCGGCCAGGTCGCCTTTCATCAGGCCCAGCCAGTTGCGGTAGACGATCACCTTGTCAGCGGCGTCGACGGCGGCGACCGAGTCTTCGCAGTCCATGATGGTGGTCAGCGCCGACTCCATCAGGATGTCTTTCACGCCGGCGGCGTCGGTGCTGCCGACCGGCGTGCTGGCGTCGACCTGGATCTCGAAGTGCAGGCCGTTGTGCTTGAGCAGCACGGCGGTCGGTGCGGCGGCGTCGCCGTGGAAACCGATCAGTTGGGCGTCGTCACGCAGGCCGCTGTTGCTGCCGCCCTTGAGTGCCACCACCAGCTTGCCGCCTTCGATGCGGTAGGCGGTGGAGTCGACGTGGGAGCCGGCCGCCAGTGGCGCGGCTTCGTCGAGGAAGGCGCGGGCGAAGGCGATCACTTTGTTGCCACGCAGCTTGTTGTAGCCCTGACCCTTTTCGGCGCCGCCTTCATCGCTGATCACGTCGGTGCCATACAGCGCGTCATACAGCGAGCCCCAGCGGGCGTTGGCGGCGTTCAGGGCGAAGCGAGCGTTCATCACCGGCACCACCAGCTGTGGGCCGGCCATGTGGGCGATTTCTTCGTCGACGTTTTGCGTGGTGGCCTGGAAATCGTCTGCTTGTGGCAGCAGGTAGCCGATTTCCTGGAGGAATGCTTTGTAGGCTACGGCGTCATGGGCCTGGCCTTTGCGTGCCTGGTGCCAGGCATCGATCTTGGCTTGCAGCTCGTCGCGCTTGGCGAGCAGGGCTTTGTTCTTGGGAGCGAGGTCGTTGATGATCTCTGCCGCCCCGGCCCAGAACTTTTCGGCTTCGATGCCGGTTCCAGGGATCGCTTCGTTATTGACGAAGTCGTACAGGGCCTTGGCGACCTGAAGGCCACCGACTTGAACGTATCCAGTCATTGCTTGCCTCACCTCTGCTCAGCTATTTCGCTTTCGCTCTTCTGTATTAAGCCTGTAGCGCTTCTCTAAACACGGCACCAGTGCATGCACTCGTCGGGCGAGCGCGGCTGGGTGCGGCTCGCCAGACTGGCTGGCGGGCGGCTCGCGTATTTTCACAGGCGCCTTGGCAGACATCCAAACGACGCTTTGTAGTCCGCGTCGACGCATACTACATGAAGCAGCAGGCAGGTAAACATCAGACTAAAAGCGTCGCTGCGTGACCGATAAGTCGCGTAGGGTCACGCCGGGAGAGGGTATGTTCGCAAAAAACAGGTGGATTGTTCCAGATAAATCTTGAAACAGTACACGATTGATCGGCAGGACTGTCCTGCGGCAGGTTGCCGCGCCTTGCCTATACTGATTCGGTCCCTGTTGTTCGGCCGTTTGACACGGCCCTGACCGAACCTGAAGGAGTGGCCTGTGGACCATCTCGTACTCACCGTGATCGCCCCCGACAAGGCCGGGCAGGTCGAACGTATTGCCCAGTGCATCGCCGATCACAGCGGCAACTGGCTGGAGAGCCGCATGTCGCGCATGGCCGGGCAGTTCGCCGGGATCCTGCGGGTGGCGGTGCCGGCAGAGAACTACGACGAACTGGTCGTGTCGCTCAATAAATTGTCGAAATACGATATTCGCGTGCTGATCGCCGAAAGTGGCATCGAGCCGTCGTGTACCTGGAAGCCGATCGCCATGGAACTGGTGGGCAACGATCGGCCGGGCATTGTCCGTGATATCACCCGTTTGCTGGCGGAGCAAGGGGTCAATGTCGAGCGTTTGAGCACCGAGGTGCGGCCGGCGCCGATGAGCAGCGAACCGCTGTTCCATGCCGACGCCCTGCTGGCGCTGCCGTTGACCTTGGCCCTGGATGATTTGCAGCAGCGGCTGGAGAGCCTGGCGGATGATCTGATGGTGGAGTTGAAGTTGCGGCCGGAGGAGTGAGGCGAGTTGGTCGGGGCTGCGAAGCGCCCCCAGCTTTATCCAGATTCGACGGGGATGCTCCTGTGGATAACCTGGGGGCGTACCGCTACAGCCCAACAACGGTGCAGGCTGGCGCAATTTGAGCAAAAAACACCCAGTAATCAGTAGCTTGTGCACAAACCACGGGGACGAGGGTGTGGATAACCTCTGGAGCGCTTGCTGCAGGCCACGCACCGCGTGCCCTGCAGGGGTTTGAGCATTATTTGATCAGCCGCGCTTGCGCAAACTGAGCCAGGCATCGACGCTGTAAACGGCCAGGCCCGCCCAGATACAGGCGAAGGCCATCAATGTGCTGGACGACAAATGCTCGCCGAACAGCAGCACCGCCTGCAGCAGCACCAGGGTCGGCGCCAGGTACTGCAGGAAGCCCAGGGTGGTGTACGGCAAGTGACGGGCGGCGGCGTTGAAGCACACCAACGGCACCAGGGTCACCGGGCCGGCGGCGATCAGCCACAGCGCTTCGCTGCTGCTGAAGAAGTCCAGGCTGGCGCTGTTGGCGGTGGGGTGCAGCAACAGCCAGCCGATGGCCAATGGCACCAGCATCCAGGTCTCCACCACCAGCCCTGGCAACGCGGCCACTGGCGCCTGTTTACGAATCAAGCCATAGAAGCCGAACGACAGCGCCAGTGCCAGCGACACCCATGGCAGGCTGCCGACCTGCCACACCTGCTGCGCCACACCCAATGCCGCCAGCCCTACCGCCAGCCATTGCAGGCGGCGCAGGCGCTCGCCGAGCAGCAGCATGCCCAGCAGCACGTTGATCAGCGGGTTGATGTAGTAGCCCAGGCTGGCCTCGAGCATGCGCCCGTTGTTCACAGCCCACACGTAAGTCAGCCAGTTACCGGCGATCAGCGTGCCGCTCAGGGCCAGGATGGCCAGGCGGCGTGGGTTGTCACGCAGTTCGCGCCACCAGCCGGGGTGTTTCCACACCAGGAGCAGCAACGAGCCGAACAGCGCCGACCACAGCACCCGATGGACGATGATTTCCACCGCCGGGACGCTCTGGATGGCTTTGAAGTACAGGGGGAACAGGCCCCAGATGATGTAGGCGCCGAGGCCCAGAATGTACCCGCGGCGCGGGTTGGCGGCGTGCATGCAGAATCCTTGCTTAGGTAGCTAAATAACGCGACGCCTATTGTAGACAGAGCACGCAGCTCATCTAGAACAATTTCAGCGGTTGTTCATCCAGCGCAGCCATCTGCTCGCGCAGCGCGAGGATCTGGTCGCCCCAGTAACGCGGCTGGCCGAACCAGGGGAAGCTCGGCGGGAACGCCGGGTCGTCCCAGCGCCGCGCAAGCCAGGCGCTGTAGTGCAGCTGGCGCAGGGCGCGCAGGGGCTCGATCAGGGCCAGTTCGCGCGGGTCGAAATCGTGGAACTCGTTGTAGCCGTCGATCAGTTCGGCCAGCTGGCCGAGGCGCTCTTCGCGGCTGCCGGCGAGCATCATCCACAGGTCTTGTACCGCCGGGCCCATGCGGCAGTCGTCGAGATCGACGACGTGGTAAACCTCGTCGCGGTGCATCAGGTTGCCGGGGTGCAGGTCACCGTGCAGGCGGATCAGCTTGTGCGGGGTACGTGCGTAGATGTCCTCGACGCGCTTGAGCAGGTCACGGGCCACGGATTCGAAAGCCGGCAGCAACTCGCGGGGGACAAAATTGCCTTCGAGCAGGGTGCGCAGGGAGGCGTGGCCAAAGTTGTCCACAGCCAGTTGTTCGCGGTGTTCGAAGGGGCGGGTGGCGCCGACCGCGTGCAGGCGGCCGAGCAGTTGGCCGAGGCGGTAGAGCTGGTCTAGGTTGCCCGGCTCGGGCGCATGCCCGCCGCGGCGAGGGAACAGGGCAAAGCGAAAGCCCTGGTGCTCGAACAGCGAACGGCCTTCGTGCTGCAGCGGCGCTACCACCGGCACCTCGCAGTCGGCCAGTTCGGCGCTATAGGCATGCTCTTCGAGAATGGCCGCGTCGCTCCAGCGCCCCGGGCGATAGAACTTGGCGATCAGCGGCTGCGCGTCCTCGATGCCCACCTGGTAGACCCGGTTTTCGTAGCTGTTCAGTGCCAGGACACGGGCATCGCTGAGAAAGCCCAGGCTTTCCACGGCATCGAGCACGAGGTCGGGGGTGAGGGTGTCGAAGGGGTGGGACATACAGGGCTCCAGGCGCGGGGACAGCGTGGGCGCATGGTAGCGCATTCCTCGCGGCAACCGCGGGCTGCGCTATACCGGTACGCCCAGCAGTACATAGGAGGGATGGAACTGCACGCGGATCTCGCAGCCTGCCCGTACCTGATGCTGCTCCAGCCATGGCTGCTCGGCGATCGCGCACAGGGTCTGGCCGTTGCCCAATACCAGGCGCACTTCGCGTTGCTCGCCGTCATCGGCCAGGACTTCCTCGACCGTGGCCTTGAGGCAATTGCTGCCGTGCTCGGCCTGCTCATCGGCGCCCAGCAACTGCAGCCAACCCGCTTTGAGCAGCGCCAGCACCGTGGCGCCCAGGGTCAGCTCGAGCCGTTCGGTACTGCCACGGGTGATCAAGGCTTCAATCTCCAGCCCGCCGCCGAGGGTCAGGCTGATACGGTCATGCCGGCCTTCGCGGCGCAGGCCGCTGATCCGCCCCTGCAACTGGTTGCGGGCACTGGTGCGCAGCATCAGACGCCCGAGCAAGTCGAGGTCGCTGCTGTGCTCTGCGGCTTCGAGCATCTGTGTCTGCAAGGCTTGCAGGCGCTGGTACAGGCGCAGCACGCGTTCGCCCTCGGCGGATAGCCGTGCGCCGCCGCCACCACGGCCGCCCGTGCTGCGCTCGACCAGCGGCTGGTCGGCGAGGTTGTTGAGCTCGTCGATGGCGTCCCAGGCGGCCTTGTAACTGATGCCGGCGGCCTTGGCGGCGCGGGTGATCGAGCCTTGTTCGGCCACATGCTGCAGCAGGGCAATGCGCTGCGGGCGGCGGGCGATGTGCTGGGTGAGCAGGGCGGGCAGGGACATGGGCGGGGTTCGGTTGTGCGGAAGATCCCGCGACGTTGCCGCCCGCACCCGGTCAAGTCAAGCCTGATCGGGCCTTGGCGTGCGCGCCAGGCAATAGATGTCGACACGCCGGGCGCCCTGTTTGCGCAACAGGCTGGCGATGGCCTGGGCGGTGGCGCCGGTGGTCAGCACATCATCGATTACCGCCAGGTGCAGGCCTTCGACTTCAGCGCCCGGGGCGAGGGCGAAGGCCTGGCGCAGGTTGCGCCGCCGGGCCTTGGCCCCCAGGGCCTGCTGGGCCTGGGTGTCGCGTGTGCGTTCGAGCAGCTGTTCGTCGCAGGGCAGTTGCAGTTGCGTGGCCAGCCAGCGGGCCAGCATCGCCGCCTGGTTGAAGCCGCGTTGGCGCAGGCGGCGGCTGGCCAGGGGGACGGGCAACAAGCGATCAGGCCGTGGCAGGTGTTCGTTGAAGCGATGTTCCAGGGCCTGGCCTAGCAGCTGCGCCATCAGGAGGCCCATCGGCCACTGGCTGTTGTGCTTGAAGCGGCTGATCAGGCTGTCGACCGGAAAGCCGTAATGCCACAACGCAACGACCTGGTGGAACGCCGGTGCGCGGCGGCGGCAGCTGGCGCAGGTGAAGCCGTCCATCGGCAGTGGCAGCCCGCAGCGGCGGCACTGTTCGTGGAGCCAGGGCAGTTCGCTTTCGCAGGCCATGCACAGTGGCCAGGGCTGTTGCGCGGGTTCGTCGCAGAGCAAACAGTACTGATCAATATTTATACACTTGTAAACCAGTGCTTTTATGTTTGGTTGACAGTCCATGGTCCTTCCGTAAATATGCGGGCTATCCGTGATGCGCTGGCGGGCTTTCCTGTCCCGGCGTCAGTCAGACCATAGATAAGGAAACGCCGATGAGCGCCAGCACAATTGCAACCACACGTCACGACTGGTCCCTGGCCGAGGTCAAGGCGCTGTTCCAGCAGCCGTTCAACGACCTGCTGTTCCAGGCGCAGACCATGCATCGCGCACACTTCGACCCCAACCGCGTACAGGTATCGACCTTGCTGTCGATCAAGACTGGCGCCTGCCCGGAAGACTGCAAGTACTGCCCGCAGTCCGGCCACTACAACACCGGGCTGGAAAAACAGAAGCTGATGGAAGTGCAGAAGGTGCTGGAAGAAGCCGCCCGGGCCAAGGCCATCGGCTCCACCCGGTTCTGCATGGGCGCTGCGTGGAAGCACCCGTCGGCCAAGGACATGCCCTACGTGCTGGAGATGGTCAAAGGGGTCAAGGCCATGGGCCTGGAAACCTGCATGACCCTCGGCAAGCTCGACCAGGAGCAGACCCAGGCCCTGGCCCAGGCCGGCCTGGACTACTACAACCACAACCTCGACACCTCGCCGGAGTTCTACGGCAGCATCATCACCACCCGTACCTACAGCGAGCGCCTGCAGACCCTGGCCTACGTGCGTGATGCCGGCATGAAGATCTGCTCCGGCGGCATCCTCGGCATGGGCGAGTCGCTGGACGACCGCGCAGGCCTGCTGATCCAGCTGGCCAACCTGCCTGAGCACCCGGAATCGGTGCCGATCAACATGCTGGTCAAGGTCGCCGGCACGCCGTTGGCTGAAGAGGAAGATGTCGACCCGTTCGATTTCATCCGCATGCTGGCCGTGGCCCGCATCCTCATGCCCAAGTCCCACGTGCGCTTGTCCGCCGGCCGTGAACAGATGAACGAGCAGATGCAGGCCCTGGCCTTCATGGCTGGCGCCAACTCGATCTTCTACGGCGAAAAACTGCTGACCACCGCCAACCCGCAGGCCGACAAGGACATGCAGCTGTTCGCCCGCCTTGGCATCAAGCCCGAAGCCCGCGAAGAGCACGCCGACGAAGTGCATCAGGCCGCCATCGAACAGGCAGTGGTCGAGCAGCGCAACAGCGCACTGTTCTACGACGCTGCCTCGGCCTGAGCATGGCCTTCGACCTCGCCGCGCGGCTGGCCGAACGGCGTGCCGCGGACCTTTACCGTCAGCGGCCACTGCTGCAGAGCCCGCAGGGGCCGCAGGTGGTGGTCGATGGCCAGCCGCTGCTGGCCTTCTGCAGCAACGACTACCTGGGCCTTGCCAACCACCCCGAGGTGATCAAGGCCTGGTGCGACGGCGCCGAGCGCTGGGGTGTCGGCGGCGGCGCCTCGCACCTGGTGATCGGCCACAGCACACCGCACCACCAGGTCGAGGAGGCACTGGCCGAATTGACTGGGCGCCCGCGGGCGCTGTTGTTCTCCACCGGCTACATGGCCAACCTTGGCGCCATCACCGCGCTGGTGGGGCAGGGCGACACGGTGTTGCAGGACCGCCTCAACCATGCCTCGTTGCTCGATGGCGGGCTGCTCAGCGGGGCGCGTTTCAGCCGTTACCTGCATAACGATCCGGCCAGCCTGGCCAGCCGTCTGGGCAAGGCCACCGGCAATACGCTGGTGGTCACCGATGGCGTGTTCAGCATGGATGGCGACTGCGCCGACCTGCCGGCCCTGGCTGAAGTCACCCGCGCCCGCGGTGCCTGGCTGATGGTCGACGATGCCCATGGCCTGGGTACCTTGGGTGCCAAGGGTGGCGGTATCGTCGAGCACTTCGGGCTGGGCATCGAGGATGTGCCGGTGTTGATCGGCACGCTGGGCAAAGCCTGTGGCACGGCGGGCGCCTTCGTCGCGGGCAGCGAGGAGCTGATCGAGGCGCTGGTGCAATTCGCCCGCCCCTACATCTACACCACCAGCCAGCCACCGGCGCTGGCCTGCGCCACGCTCAAGGCGCTGGAGTTGCTGCGCCGGGAAACCTGGCGGCGCGAGCACCTGGCGGCGTTGATCCGCCAGTTCCGCGAGGGCGCCGAGCAGATCGGCCTCAAGCTGATGGACAGTCACACGGCGATCCAGCCGATCCTGATCGGTGATGCCGCCCGGGCGATGGCGTTGTCGCGCCGGCTGCGCGAGCGTGGCCTGCTGGTGACGGCTATTCGCCCACCCACCGTACCCGCCGGCAGCGCGCGGCTGCGGGTGACGCTGAGCGCCGCCCACAGTGAGGCGCAGGTCCAGCTATTGTTGAATGCATTGGCCGAGTGTTATCCGCCGCTGGAGGCCGCCGATGCGTAACCGTTTGATCCTTCTGCCCGGCTGGGGGCTGGGTACCGCGTCACTGGAACCGCTGGCCGCCAGCCTGCGTGCCCAGGACCTGCGCTTGCAGGTAGAACTGATGCCGCTGCCGGAGCTGCCCCACAGCGACGTGCAGGCCTGGGTCGAACACCTCGACCGGCAGTTGCCGACCGATGCCTGGCTGGGTGGCTGGTCGCTGGGTGGCATGCTTGCCAGCGCCTTGGCCCACAAGCGTGGCGACCACTGCTGCGGGCTGCTCACCCTGGCCAGCAATCCCAGTTTCGTCGCCCGGCCGGACTGGCCCCATGGGATGGCGGCGGACACCTTTGGCACCTTCCTCGATGGCTGCCGCAGCCATACGCAGGTCACTCTCAAGCGCTTCCGCACCCTGTGCAGCGACGGCGCGCTGCAGCCGCGCACCCTGTTGCGTCAGTTGGGGGTGGGCGTACCCGATACCGACCCGTTGTACCTGGCCACCGGCCTGGAAGTGTTGGCCAAGCTGGATACCCGCGCGGCACTGGAGCAGTACGGCGGCCCACAACTGCATCTGTTTGCCGGCAGTGACGCGTTGGTTCCGGCGGAGGCGGCCAAGGCGTTGAGCGAGTTGTTGCCGGACGTGGAAGTCGGCCTGGTCGAAGACAGTTCCCACGCCTTCCTGCTGGAATATCCGCAGGAGCTGGCGGCGGGCATCAAGAGTTTTTTGCATGAGAGTGGCGATGACTGACCTTTCCCAGCCGAGCCTGCCCGGCGGCCTGCCAGACAAACGCCAGGTGGCGGCTTCGTTCTCCCGTGCCGCCGCCAGCTACGACAGTGTCGCGGCCTTGCAGCGTGCGGTGGGGGCGACCTTGCTGGACAAACTGCCGGACGACCTGGCGCCTGAGCGCTGGCTTGACCTGGGCAGCGGCACGGGGCACTTCAGCCGGCTGTTGGCGACGCGTTTCGCCAGTGCCAGCGGCGTGGCCATGGATATCGCCGAGGGCATGCTGCGCCATGCCCGTGAGCAAGGTGGTGCGCAGTATCACGTGGCGGGTGATGCCGAGCGCCTGCCGCTGGCCGATGGCAGTGTCGACCTGCTGTTCAGCAGCCTGGCGGTGCAGTGGTGTGGCCAGTTCGGCAGTATCTTGAGCGAGGCCGGGCGGGTGTTGCGCCCGGGCGGTGTGATGGCGTTCAGCAGCCTGTGTGTCGGTACGCTCGACGAGCTACGCGCCAGCTGGCAGGCGGTAGACGGCATGGTCCACGTCAACCGCTTCCGCCACTTCGAGGACTACCAGCGCCTGTGCGCGGGCAGCGGCCTGGAACTGCTCGGGCTGGAGCGCCGCGCCCATGTGCTGCACTACCCGGACGTGCGCAGCCTGACCCACGAACTCAAGGCCCTTGGCGCGCACAACCTCAACCCTGGGCGCCCTGGCGGGCTCACCGGGCGGGCGCGGATGCAGGGGCTGCTGCAGGCTTACGAGCAGTTCCGTCAGCCCCAGGGGCTGCCAGCCACCTACCAGGTGGTCTATGGTGTGCTGCGTCAATCTGCGGCAGAGGGGCAGTAACATGAGCCAGGCCTATTTCATCGCCGGCACCGACACTGACGTTGGCAAGACCACCATCGCCGCCGGCCTGCTGCATGCGGCGCGACAGCATGGCTTGAGTACCCTGGCAGCCAAGCCGGTGGCGTCCGGTTGTGTGGTCACCCCCAAGGGGTTGCGCAACAGCGATGCCCTGGCGCTTATCGATGAAAGCTCGATCAAGCTGCCTTATGAGGAGGTCAATCCTTTCGCCTTCGAGCCGGCCATCGCGCCTCATGTTGCCGCGCGCGAAGCCGGGGTAGCGCTGAGTGTGCCGACGTTGCTGGAAGCCATGCACCATGTGCTGGCACAGCATGCCGATTTCACCCTGATCGAAGGTGCCGGGGGATGGCGCGTGCCGCTTTCGGACCACGCCAACCTGTCGGACCTGGCGATTGCCCTGAAGCTGCCGGTGATCCTGGTGGTTGGCGTGCGCCTCGGGTGTATCAACCACGCCCTGCTCAGTGCCGAGGCGATTGCCCGCGATGGCCTGCAACTGGCCGGTTGGGTGGCGAACATCGTCGACCCACGGACATCGCGGTTGGAAGATAACCTTTCCAGCCTGGCCGAGCGGCTGCCCGCGCCTTGCCTGGGGCGGGTGCCATGGCTCAAGCAGGCGAGTGCGGATGCGGTGGCCGCGCATCTGCAGCTGGATCTGCTGGACTAGACGGCCTGCCGGATGACGGCATGATCCGGTCTATTGGCTGGCACTAGGCTATTAGGGATTTAAACGGGCCTTTTTCCGGCTGGCCTGCTTTAATAAGCCCTGTTCATTACCCAGCGTCACGGAGTCCTGACATGGAAATCAACGCAAGCTCCGCCTTCTACGCAGGCCTGGGGGCCATCCAGAACGGGCAGAACCGTGTCGACCAGGCCGCCCAGCAGATCGCCAGTGGCGCCGTCGAGCGTGGCAACACCAGCCAGTCCACCGACTACCAGGCCGAGCGCCTGCGTGGCGTCGACCGCAGCCAGCAGATGGACCTGGCCACCAGCACCGTGCAACTGGCGCTGGGCAAGCAGGAAGTCGAACTGGGCGTCAAAGTCGCCAAGGCCTCGGACGAAATGCTCGGTCGGTTCATCGACACCTACGCCTGATCGTCACCTCACATTCAGCAACATCGCGGGGGGAGAACACCCCCCCACCCCCTCCCCCCCCTCCCCCCCGGGTGGCGTTTGGGGGGAGTGTCCCCCCCCCGCGATGCGTTTAGAGGGTTGTGGCGTAAATGTCATGTTGGGCGGCATAAATGGCACTGAGCCTTCCTTGACATCGCAGCCACCTAAACGTAAGTTTCAAACAACTGTTTGATCGATAGCCGCCAAGCATTGGTCGGTGTCAGCGGTCTCCCCAGAGAACTCATCACAGAGGTTCATCGCAATGCCTGATTACAAAGCTCCCTTGCGTGATATCCGCTTCGTCCGCGACGAACTGCTTGGCTATGAGGCGCACTATGCGAGCCTGCCGGCCTGCCAGGACGCCACGCCAGACATGGTGGACGCGATTCTTGAAGAAGGCGCGAAATTCTGTGAGCAGGTATTGGCCCCGCTGAACCGTGTCGGTGACCTGGAAGGCTGCACCTGGAGCGAGTCGGGCGTGAAAACCCCGACCGGTTTCAAGGAAGCCTACGAGCAATTCGTCGAAGGCGGCTGGCCGAGCCTGGCCCATGACGTCGAGCATGGCGGCCAGGGCCTGCCTGAGTCGCTGGGCCTGGCCCTGAGCGAGATGGTCGGTGAGTCGAACTGGTCGTGGGGCATGTACCCAGGCCTGTCCCACGGCGCGATGAACACCATCTCCGAGCACGGCACCCCCGAGCAGCAGCACACCTACCTGACCAAGCTGGTGTCCGGCGAGTGGACCGGCACCATGTGCCTGACCGAACCGCACTGCGGTACCGACCTGGGCATGCTGCGCACCAAGGCCGAGCCTCAGGCCGACGGCAGCTACAAGGTGTCCGGCACCAAGATCTTCATCTCCGCCGGTGAACACGACATGGCCGACAACATCGTCCATATCGTCCTGGCTCGCCTGCCCGATGCACCTGCCGGCACCAAAGGCATTTCGCTGTTCATCGTGCCCAAGTTCCTGCCAAACGCCGAAGGCGGCGTCGGTGAGCGCAACGGCGTGAGCTGCGGCTCGCTCGAGCACAAGATGGGCATCCACGGCAACGCCACCTGCGTGATGAACTTCGACAGCGCCACCGGCTACCTGATCGGCCCAGCCAACAAGGGCCTGAACTGCATGTTCACCTTCATGAACACCGCACGCCTGGGCACCGCACTGCAAGGCCTGGCCCACGCTGAAGTGGCGTTCCAGGGCGGCCTGAAGTACGCCCGCGATCGCCTGCAGATGCGCTCCCTGACCGGCCCGAAAGCGCCTGAAAAGGCGGCCGACCCGATCATCGTCCACCCCGACGTGCGCCGCATGCTGCTGACCATGAAGGCCTTCGCCGAAGGTAACCGTGCGATGGTCTACTTCACCGCCCAGCAGGTGGATATCGTCAAGTACAGCCAGGATGAAGAGGCCAAGAAAAAGGCCGACGCACTGCTGGCCTTCCTCACCCCGATCGCCAAGGCCTTCATGACCGAAGTCGGCTTCGAAGCCGCCAACCACGGTGTGCAGATCTACGGTGGCCACGGCTTCATCGCCGAGTGGGGCATGGAGCAGAACGTGCGCGACAGCCGCATTTCCATGCTGTACGAAGGCACCACCGGCATCCAGGCCCTCGACCTGCTCGGCCGCAAGGTACTGATGACCCAGGGCGAGGCGCTCAAAGGCTTCACCAAGATCGTTCACAAGTTCTGCCAGTCGCAGGAAGGCAACGAAGCTACCAAGGCGTTCGTCGAGCCGCTGGCCGCGATCAACAAGGAGTGGGGCGAGCTGACCATGAAGATCGGCATGGCGGCGATGAAGGATCGCGAGGAAGTCGGTGCCGCTTCGGTGGATTACCTGATGTATTCCGGCTATGCCTGCCTGGCTTACTTCTGGGCCGACATCGCTCGCCTGGCCGCCGAGAAGCTGGCTGCCGGCACCAGCGAAGAGGCGTTCTACAACGCCAAGCTGCAGACTGCGCGCTTCTACTTCCAGCGCATCCTGCCGCGCACCCGCACGCATGTCGCGGCGATCCTGTCCGGTGCCGACAACCTGATGGCGATGAAGGAAGAAGATTTCGGTCTGTCCTACTAAGCCCGCCGGCTGTAGCAAAACCGCCTGCCGTTATCGGCAGGCGGTTTTTTTTCGTCCGTCGATTCAGCTGGCCAAGTGGCAGTGGTCCGCCAGGCAGGGGTTCAGACATCTCCAGGGTGATCGCGGAGCAAGCCCCTTCTTGCAAAAAGAAGGGAAAAGTCTGCAGAGATGTCGCATCCAGTAACGAGTGTGCCTCAAGCATGCACGCCTACCTGCCGTTAACCCGACGTCAAAATTTCATCTATTCAGGTGCACAGTGGATGAAGTAGGGGCACAATGCCATTATTGATCTGCCGGGTCGGAGATTACCCTTGTTTCGTCTATCCGCTGTACGCGCGAGCCACTTCCTGCCTTCGCTGATTCTTTTGCTGTCGGGCCTTGCCGCGGCCTATGTGAGGGACCTGAGTGTCTTCTTCACATCGCTGTTCAATGTGCTGCCCACCTTGGTCCTGCTGCTGGGCGGGGCCTATTGCGCGGTGTATCGCCGGCAGCGCGAGCTGTTCCTGATGGTCACGGTATACATCGCCTATTTCCTGCTCGACACCCAGACCGATTTCTACCGCGACAATGGCCGGGTGCGCGAGGATGCTGCGGTGATCTTCCACCTGGTCTGCCTGCTGCTCCCGGCGTTGTTCGGTCTGTACGCGGCCTGGCAGGAACGCACCCACCTGGCCCAGGACATGCTCGCCCGCTTTGCCGTGCTGTTTGCTGTCGGCAGCGTGGCGCTGGCGCTGGAGCAGAGCTTCCCCGAGGCCCTGTTGGGCTGGCTGGCGGAGATCCGCTGGCCGTCGCTGCATGGCCAGTGGATGAGCCTTATCCAGTTGGCCTATCCGATGTTCATCGCCGTGTTCATCCTGCTGGTGGTGCAGTACCTGCGTGAGCCCCGGCCCTTGCATGCGGCACAGGTCATCGGGCTGATCGGTATCTTCTGGATGCTGCCCAAGACCTTCATCCTGCCGTTCACCCTGAACATCATGTGCAGCCAGGTGATGCTGATGATCGCTGCAGCCGTCTCCCACGAGGCCTATCAGATGGCCTTCCGCGACGAACTGACCGGCCTGCCGGGGCGCCGCGCATTGAACGAGCGCATGCAGCGGCTGGGGCGCAACTACGTGATCGCCATGAGCGACGTCGACCACTTCAAGAAATTCAACGACACCCATGGCCATGACGTCGGTGACCAGGTTCTGCGCCTGGTGGCCAGCCGCCTGTCCAAAGTCACCGGCGGTGGCCGCGCCTACCGCTATGGCGGCGAGGAGTTTGCCCTGGTGTTCGCCGGCAAGACTGCCGAGGAATGCCTGCCGCACCTGGAGGCGGTGCGCGAGATGATCGCCAACTACGCCATCCAGCTGCGCGACCAGAGCAACCGCCCACAGGACGATGGCGCCGGCCGACAGCGCCGTGCTGGGAGCGGTAGCAGTACGGTTTCGGTCACCATCAGCATCGGTATCGCCGAGCGCCAGCTTGAGCATCGCAACCCCGAGCAAGTGCTCAAGTCCGCGGACCAGGCCCTGTACAGCGCCAAGGGCGCGGGGCGTAACTGCGTGATGACCTTCGGCCAGCAATCACAGCGCGGTGCCATTCGAATGGCGTGACCATGGCTGACTATTCGGTCGCATGATGACCCTATGTCTCGAAAAAGTTGTTCGGTTACACTGGCTACAACCCAGTGCCGCGGTCCCGTCGGACCGCCCCGAGCCTTATAGCGAGAGGTTGTCATGGCTGAATATAAAGCGCCCCTGCGCGATATGCGCTTCGTTCTCAATGAAGTCTTCGACGTGGCCGCACTCTGGTCGCAGCTGCCCGCCCTGGCCGAGACGGTCGATGCCGACACCGCCATGGCCGTGCTGGAGGAGGCCGGCAAGGTCACCAGCAAGACCATTGCCCCGTTGAGCCGTGCCGCCGACGAAGAAGGCTGCCACTGGGACAACGGCGCAGTGCGCACCCCGGCAGGCTTCATCGAGGCCTACCAGACCTTTGCCGAAGGTGGCTGGGTGGGCGTGGGTGGCGATCCGCAGTTCGGCGGCATGGGCATGCCCAAGGCGATTTCCGCCCAGGTCGAAGAGATGGTCAACGCCTCGAGCCTGGCGTTCGGCCTGTACCCGATGCTCACCGCCGGTGCCTGCCTGTCGATCAACGCCCACGCCAGTGAGGCGCTGAAGGAAAAATACCTGCCAAACATGTACGCCGGTGTCTGGGCCGGTTCCATGTGCCTGACCGAGCCCCACGCCGGTACCGACCTGGGCATCATCCGCACCAAGGCCGAACCGCAGGCCGACGGCAGCTACAAGGTCAGCGGCACCAAGATCTTCATCACCGGGGGCGAGCACGACCTCACCGAGAACATCATCCATCTGGTGCTGGCCAAGCTGCCGGACGCCCCGGCCGGCCCCAAGGGTATTTCGCTGTTCCTGGTGCCCAAGTTCCTGGTCAACGAAGACGGCAGCCTCGGTGCGCGCAACCCGGCCAACTGCGGCTCGATCGAGCACAAGATGGGTATCCAGGCCTCGGCCACCTGCGTGATGAACTTCGACGAGGCAGTCGGCTATATCGTGGGTGAACCGAACAAGGGCCTGGCCGCCATGTTCACCATGATGAACTACGAGCGCCTGGGTGTTGGCATCCAGGGCCTGGCCTCGGCCGAGCGCTCGTACCAGAACGCCGTCGAGTACGCCCGCGACCGCCTGCAGAGCCGCGCACCAACCGGCCCGCAGGCCAAGGACAAGGCCGCCGACCCGATCATCGTCCACCCGGACGTGCGGCGCATGCTGCTGACCATGAAGGCGCTGATCGAGGGTGGCCGGGCCTTCTCGAGCTACGTGGCGCTGCAACTCGACAGCGCCAAGTACAGCGAAGACGCCGCGACCCGCAAGCGCAGCGAAGAACTGGTGGCCCTGCTGACGCCAGTGGCCAAGGCTTTCCTCACCGACCTGGGCCTGGAGTGCACCGTGCACGGCCAGCAGGTGTTCGGTGGCCACGGCTATATCCGTGAGTGGGGCCAGGAGCAACTGGTACGTGATGTGCGCATCACCCAGATCTACGAAGGCACCAATGGCATCCAGGCCCTGGACCTGGTCGGTCGCAAGGTGGTGGCCAGCGGCGGCGCCTACTACCAGCTGTTTGCCGACGAGATCCGCCAGTTTGTCGCCACCGCTGGCAGCGAGTTGAGTGAGTTCACCAAGCCGCTGGCGGCCTCTCTCGACCAGCTCGACGAACTGACGGCCTGGGTGCTGGACAAGGCCAAGGGCAACCCTAACGAGATCGGTGCGGCGTCGGTGGAGTACCTGCACGCGTTCGGTTACGTCGCCTATGCCTACATGTGGGCACTGATGGCCCGTGCGGCCAAGGCGGGCGAGGGCGATGCCGACTTCTATGGGGCCAAGCTCGGCACCGCACGGTTCTACTTCGCGCGGCTGTTGCCACGGGTGCATTCGTTGGTGGCTTCGGTGAAGGCGGGGAGCGATTCGCTCTATCTGCTGGACGCTGAACAGTTCTGATCAATCTGTGGGCTGCCCTGCCGCCCACTCCAGTCCGTCCGGAGCGTCAATCGGCAGCGCTTACGCAGGGGCGCGATTATCGTGGCCCTGCTTGTAGGAATATTGTCGTGGTGGCGTGGGATTGATCGGAAAGCTGCAAGCATCAAGCCCCTGCTGGCCTCGCCGTTTACCCATGAACCCTGTTGTAAGCTTTGGCTTACATGACGTGGTGACTTTTCGCCCCTTTCCTAAGATTGGATCCACGGTTACTCTTTCTTACATGGACGTAGCGCAGGAAGCGCAATGGACAAACAGGGACACGAAAGGATCCTGCCAGGACGGTGGGGAGATAGGGATGTCACAGGGAAACAGTCTAGGAAACCTCGCTTCGGCGGGGTTTTCTTTGTGCGCGTATTTTTCAGCCGAGCACGTCCAGCGGTGATACGCCCAGCTGGCGCGCGTCGGTCTCTGCTTCCAGCAGGGTGCGCAGCAGCTCCACAGACGCCTGCTGGCGCTGGGCATCGCGAAATACCAGGCCGACCTTCAGCGGTACCCGCGGCTCGCTCAAGGGCTTCCACAGCAGTGCCTGGTCATCCTCGGCAGCCTCTTTGGCCCGCCCTGGCAGGACGGTGGCCAGCGCCGTGTGCGCCAAGCTGTCGAGAATCCCCGCCATGTTGTTCATCTCTGCCTGTACCTGCGGCCTGCGGCCCAGGTTGGCCAGTTGCGCCTTCCAGATCTGGCGGATCTGGAACTCTTCACCCAGCATCAGCATCGGCAGTTCGGCCGCCTGGTGCAGCGAGACCTTCTTGAAGTCTTTCAAGGGGTGGGTATTGGGGATGACCAGCTGCAACTCGTCCTCATACAGCAACAAGCCGTGCAGCCCCGGTTGGCGCGGTGGCAGGTAGCTGATCCCGATATCCAGGTTACCGTTGAGCAAGCGTCGCTCGATTTCCAGCCCCGACAGTTCATATATCTGCACCACAAGGTGCGGCTGAGCCTTGCGCACGCGTTCCAGCAGCTGCGGCACCAGGCTTGGCCGCACGGTCTGCAGCACGCCGATGGCCAGGGTACGCAGCGACTGGCCCTTGAAGTTGCGCATGGCCTCGTGGGCCCGCTGCAGGCCATCGAGCAGGGGCAGGGCGTGGTTGTACAGGGTGTGGGCGGCCAGGGTTGGCAGCAGGCGTTTGTTGCTGCGCTCGAACAGGCTCAGGTCGAGGCTGTGCTCCAGCTGACGGATCTGTTGCGACAGCGCCGGCTGGGAGAGTGACAGGCGTTCGGCGGCGCGGCCCACATGGCCTTCTTCATACACCGCGACGAAATAACGCAGTTGGCGAAAATCCATAAGTGATACTTATCGAAAAAGCTGAAAAAACCAAATGGCCCCGAAGCGCCCCGAGGCCTAGTCTATCGCCGTATTCCAGTGGGTTACAGCGATCATCGAGGCGATTGTTACCCCGGATGAAAAACACTTTTGATAGGCAAGGCAAAATATCAAATCCGGCATTCGACCGGAGGCCTTGACCGCCGCCGACCGTGAATGGCTGGAGCCCTGATGAACCTGTTCAACCTGCGCCGCCCGGCCCCTGTCGTGGCAGCGCCCAAGCCTGTTCCGGCGCCCGAGCCTGCCTCGGCGCAGCTATCGCGCGAACGGCTGATGCCCGGCAGCGAACGTGCGGCGCAGGTGTTCGTGCGCGGCCAGGGTTCCTGGCTGTGGGACAGTGAAGGGCATGCCTACCTGGACTTCACCCAGGGCGGCGCGGTCAACAGCCTCGGCCATAGCCCGAGCGTGCTGGTCAAGGCGTTGGGCAGCCAGGCCCAGGCATTGATCAACCCGGGCGCGGGCTACCACAGCCGCAGCCTTCTCAGGCTGGTCGAGCTCCTGTGCCAGAGCACCGGCAGTGACCAGGCCTACCTGCTCAACAGCGGCGCCGAGGCCTGTGAAGGGGCGATCAAGCTGGCGCGCAAGTGGGGCCAGCTGCACCGTAACGGCGCCTACCACATCATTACCGCCAGCCAGGGCTGCCACGGGCGAAGCCTGGGTGCGCTGTCGGCCTCCGACCCGTTGCCGTGCAACCGCTGCGAGCCGGGGCTGCCGGGTTTCAGCAAGGTGCCGTTCAACGACCTGGCCGCGCTGCATGCGGCGGTGGACTCGCGCACCGTGGCGATCATGCTCGAACCGATCCAGGGTGAGGCCGGGGTGATCCCGGCCACCCGTGAATACCTCAAGGGTGTCGAGCAGCTGTGCCGTGAACTGGGCATCCTGCTGATCCTCGACGAGGTGCAAACCGGCGTAGGACGTTGCGGTGCCTTGTTGGCGGAACACACCTACGGCGTGCGGGCCGACATCGTCACCCTGGGCAAGGGCCTGGGCGGCGGTGTGCCACTGGCGGCGTTACTGGCCCGTGGTTCGGCCTGCTGCGCCGCCCCCGGCGAGCTGGAAGGCAGCCACCACGGCAACGCACTGATGACCGCCGCTGGGCTTGCGGTGTTGCAGACCGTGCTGGAGCCGGGGTTCTGCGAGCAGGTGCAGGACAGCGGCCGGCACCTGCGCGACGGCCTCAGCCGCCTGGCCGGGCGCTATGGCCAGGGGGAGGTGCGCGGCCAGGGCCTGCTGTGGGGCCTGCAGTTGCGCGATGACGCTGCCGCAGCCTTGGTCGAGGCCGCGCTGCATGAAGGGCTGCTACTCAATGCCCCGCAGGCCGATGTGGTGCGTTTCTCGCCGGCCCTGACCGTGAGCAAGGGCAACATCGACGAGATGCTCTTGCGCCTGGCCCGTGCCTTTGCCCGTGTGCACACCCAGCAAGCCAACCGCCGCGAAGTGTCGGCCTGAGCGGCCACCCGGCGTAACGAATTCAACGAACCGTCTCGCGTTTCTGCGCATCGCCCTTGGCCTGTAGTGTTTGGCTCGGGGCGTTTTTTTTTGCCTGGCGTTCTGTGATGGAACCACTGCGCGGTGCAGCTAGTCTTTGTTGAAACCCTTCAAGGAGCGTTTCGCATGGATTTCATTCGCATCATCATCGCCATCCTTCTGCCGCCACTGGGGGTGTTCCTCCAGGTGGGTTTCGGTGGGGCATTCTGGCTGAACATCCTGCTGACCTTGCTGGGGTACATTCCGGGCATCGTGCATGCGGTGTACATCATCGCCAAGCGTTGATGCCCGGGTGGCCTCATCGCCGGCAAGCCGGCTCCCACAGGCAAAGTGCAGGTCTTGAGTTCGGCGCGCTCAGGTGGGAGCCGGCTTGCCGGCGAAAGGGCTGCAAGGCAGTCCCATCCATCTACCGGTGCAAAACCCGGCAATAGAACTTCCACTCCTCCTCCAGCGCATGCGCCAGATTCGCCGCCTGGCGGAACCCATGCCGCTCGCCGGGATAGAAGTGCCCCTCGGCCTCGATGCCGTTGGCCGTGAGGGCGTCGAGCATGCTGCGGGTCTGCTCCGGTACCACCACCGCGTCCAGCTCGCCCTGGAAGAACACCACCGGCACCTTGATCCGTCCGGCGTGCAGCAGCGGCGTGCGCTGGCGATAACGTTCGGCATCGCGCAGCGGGTCGCCGATCAACCAGTCGAGATAATCGCCCTCGAACTTGTGGGTTGCACGGCCAAGTGCCTCAGGGTCGCTGACGCCATAAAGGCTGGCACCGGCACGGAAGACCTCATGGAACGCCAAGGCGCACAAGGTGGTATAGCCCCCGGCGCTGCCGCCGCGGATGAAGGCCTGGCTCGGCTCGATCAGGCCCCGTGAGGCGAGGTGGGCGACGGCGGCGCAGGCATCCTCCACGTCGCTCTCGCCCCAGCGCAGATGCAGTGCCTGGCGGTAGGCACGGCCATAGCCGCTGCTGCCGCGGTAGTTGAGGTCGGCGACGGCGAAACCGCGTTGGGTCCAGTACTGGATACGCGGGTCGAGCACCGGGTAGCAGGCCGAGGTCGGGCCGCCGTGGATGAACACCAACAGTGGCGACGGTGTGCCACCGGCCATGGCGGGGTAGAAGAAGCCGTGGGCCACGCCATCGCCGCTGGCATAGCGGATCGGCTGCGGGGTGCTGATATGCGCGGCGGGCAGTACCTGCGCGCCGCCTGCCAGTACCTGGACGTCATGGTTGCTGCGGTCGATGGCAATCACAGCCGGCGGGCTGATCGGCGACGCGGCGATGGCGTAGACATGCCCGGCATCCATGGCCAGGCTGCGAAAGCGTGTATAGGCGCTGGCGTAACGCGCCATCTCGCCCGTGTTGCTGCGTAGCCCGAGCTGGCCGAAGCCGTCCTCGAACCAGCTGGCCAGGTAGCTTTGCGGGCCAAGCGCCAGCCAGGTGCAGGGCCCCAGCTGCCAGGGAGCCGCGGCGTGGTCGGCGCTTGCCGAGGGCAGGCGCTGCCAGTGCCCATCGACCTCGCCCCAGGGCTGCCAGTAGCCGTCGAGGTCAGACAGGCAGTACAAGCGGCCCTGGGCATCGAAGCGCGGTTGTTGCAGGGACTCTGTGCCCCCAGCGATGCAGTGTGGCGCCCCCCACGCACCGCTGACATCGCGCTCGCGACACATCAAGCGGGTGACGGTCCAAGGCTGATGCGGGCGGTCCCATTCAATCCAGGCCAGGCGGCAGCCATCGGCGCTGATGGCCGGTGTGGCATAGAAGTCGGCCCCTTCGGCGAGCACATCGCGCCGGCCTTCGGCAACGGCAACCAAGCGGTGCTCGACGTGGCTGCCATGGCGCTCCTCGATCGCCAGCACTTCACCCGCGTGCCACAACAGGTCGCCGTAACGGCAATCGGTGTGCTGGGTCAGCCTGTGAGGTGGCGTGCCATCGAGCGCCTGGAAATAGACCTGTTGATCGTTCTCGTTGACGAACGCCAGGCCATCACCCGCGAGGCAGAAGCTGCCGCCACCATACTCGTACACCCGGCTGCGCACACTGAAACCATCGGGGGTGAGGCAGTGGGCCTGTTGGTCGCGCCAGTGCCAGATACGGCAAGCGCCGTCGGCTGGGCGGAACTCATTCCAGAACAAGCCCTGCTCACCGGCCTTGAGCTCGGCGAAATCGGTGCCGGCGGCTACTGCCTGTGCGGCACTGAACTCAGCCGCGGGCGATGACATGGGAGTTGCGCTCATTGCGGAAGGTCAGCTCTTCGATGGCAAGGGTGGCGTGCTCGGCCTCCTCGCGGGCCTTGAGGATGATGCCGTGGTCCGGCGATTTGCCGCACACAGGGTCGGCCTTGCTGGCATCGCCGGTGAGCATGAACGCCTGGCAGCGGCAGCCGCCGAAGTCCTTTTCCTTTTCGTCGCACGAGCGGCAGGGTTCGGGCATCCACTCATAACCGCGGAAGCGGTTGAAACCGAACGAGTCGTACCAGATGTGGTGCAGGTCATGCTCGCGCACATTGGGGAACTGCACCGGCAACTGGCGCGCGCCATGGCAGGGCAGGGCGGTGCCGTCGGGGGTGATGGTCAGGAACAGGCTGCCCCAGCCGTTCATGCAGGCTTTGGGGCGCTCTTCGTAGTAGTCCGGGGTGACGAAGATCAGCTTGCAGGGGTGGCCTTCGGCCTTGAGCCTGGCGCGGTATTCGTTGGTGATGCGCTCGGCGCGCTCCAGCTGCTCACGGGTTGGCAGCAGGCCCAGGCGGTTGAGCTGCGCCCAGCCGTAGAACTGGCAGGTGGCGAGTTCGACGAAGTCGGCTTCCAGGGCGATGCACAGCTCGATGATGCGGTCGATCTTGTCGATGTTGTGCCGGTGGGTGACGAAGTTGAGCACCATCGGGTAGCCGTGGGCCTTCACTGCCCGGGCCATCGCCAGTTTCTGCGCGAACGCCTTCTTCGAGCCGGCCAGCAGGTTGTTCACCTGCTCGTCGCTGGCCTGGAAGCTGATCTGGATATGGTCCAGCCCGGCCTGCTTGAAGGCGGCAATCTTCTGCTCGGTCAGGCCGATGCCGGAGGTGATCAGGTTGGTGTAGTAACCCAGGCGCCGGGCTTCACCGATCAGTTCGGCGAGGTCCTGGCGCACCAGCGGCTCGCCGCCGGAAAAACCGATTTGCGCAGCGCCCATCTCGCGGGCTTCGGCCATCACCTTGAACCACTGCTCGGTCGTCAGCTCCTTGCCCTGCTCGGCGAAATCCAGCGGGTTGGAGCAGTACGGGCACTGCAACGGGCAGCGGTAGGTGAGCTCGGCCAGCAGCCACAAGGGCAGGCCGACCGGCACCTCAGGCGAGGGTGATCCAGTGTTCGGCACGGGCCACCTCCATGAATTGCTCGATATCGTCGGCGACTTCGGGCACACCGGGGAACTGCTGCTCAAGCTCGCTGATGATCGCCGCAACGCTGCGTTGGCCATCGACCAGCCCGCCGATCAGGCCGGCGCTGTCGTTGAGCTTGATCATGCCTTCGGGGTACAGCAGCACATGGCCCTTCTGCGCCGGCTCGTACTGGAAACGGTAGCCGGGGCGCCAGGCGGGCACCTGTTCACGATTGAAGCTCATAGGGCGATCCCCTTGTGCCAGACCCGTTCAGCCGTGACGCTGTGATAGGGCGGGCGGTTCAGTTCATAGGCCATGCTCATGGCGTCGAGCATGCTCCAGAGGATATCCAGCTTGAACTGCAGGATCTGAAGCATGCGCTCCTGCCCGGCACGGGTGGTGTAGTGCTGCAGGGTAATCGCCAGGCCGTGTTCCACATCGCGGCGGGCCTGGCCCAGGCGGGTGCGGAAGTACTCATAGCCGGCCGGGTCGATCCAGGGGTAGTGCTGCGGCCAGCTGTCCAGCCGCGACTGGTGGATCTGCGGGGCGAACAGTTCGGTCAGCGAGCTGCTGGCGGCCTCCTGCCAGCTGGCGCGGCGGGCGAAGTTGACGTAGGCGTCGACGGCAAAGCGCACGCCGGGCAGCACCAGCTCCTGGCTGCGCAACTGGTCCGGGTCCAGGCCCACGGCCTGGCCCAGGCGCAGCCAGGCCTCGATGCCGCCGTCCTCGCCTGGGGCGCCGTCATGGTCGAGCAGGCGCTGGATCCACTCGCGGCGCACTTCGCGGTCCGGGCAGTTGGCCAGGATCGCCGCATCCTTCATCGGGATGTTGACCTGGTAATAGAAGCGGTTGGCCACCCAGCCCTGGATCTGCTCGCGGCTGGCGCGGCCCTGGTACATCGCCACGTGAAACGGGTGATGGATGTGGTAATAGGCGCCCTTGGCGCGCAGGGCCTGCTCGAATTCGGCAGGGGACAGTGGCGTTGCGTCGCTCATCTGGCGGACTCCTGTAATGCGGTTTCGCGGCTTGATTCGTCGTACCGTGGGAGCGGGCTTGCCCCGCGATTACGGGTCAGGCCGGCGCCGTCCATCGCGGGGCAAGCCCGCTCCCA
>NZ_JBMOWQ010000095.1:0-3753 GCF_049310485.1 Pseudomonas sp. GZD-209 | reverse complement strand
CTGCCTCTCTGCCCCCCTCTCTCCCCCCCCCCCCCCCCCCCCCCCCCCCCCCCCCCCCCCCCCCCCCCCCCCCCCCACGGTGTTCAGATCGCCCCTTACAACTGAATGCTCATGCCATCGAAGGCCACTTCCACACCCCGACGCAGCACCTCGGCCTTTTCCGGCGAGTCTTCGTCGAGGATCGGGTTGGTGTTGTTGATGTGGATAAGCACCTTGCGCTGGCGCGGGAAGCCGTCCAGCACTTCGAGCATGCCGCCTGGGCCGTTCTGCGCCAGGTGGCCCATCTCGCGGCCGGTGCGGGTGCCGACGCCGCGACGCTGCATCTCATCATCCTCCCACAGGGTGCCGTCGACCAGCAGGCAGTCGGCGCCGTGCATCATCTGCAGCAGCTTGTCGTCGACCTGGCCCAGGCCCGGGGCATAGAACAGCTTGCCGCCGGTGCGGGTGTCCTCCACCAGCAGGCCCAGGTTGTCGCCCGGGTGCGGGTCGAAGCGGTGCGGCGAGTAAGGCGGTGCGGCGCTGCGCAGGGGGAAGGGGGTGAAGCGCAGGTTGGGGCAGGCGTCGATCACGAAGCTGCCTTCAAGCTCGATGCGGTTCCAGGTCAGGCCGCCGTTCCAGTGGCTGAGCATGGTGAACAGCGGGAAGCCGGTGGTCAGGTCCTGGTGGACCATGTCGGTGCACCACACCTTGTGCGGGCAGCCTTCGCGCAGGCTGAGCAGGCCGGTGGTGTGGTCGATCTGGCTGTCGAGCAAAACGATCGCGTCGATGCCGGTATCGCGCAGGGCGCGGGCCGGCTGCATGGGCGCGAAGGCCTGCAACTGGGCGCGGATGTCGGGCGAGGCGTTGCACAGGATCCAGTGCTCGCCGTCATCGGACAGGGCGATGGAAGACTGGGTGCGCGCAGTGGCGCGCAAGGTGCCGTCGCGGTAACCCTTGCAGTTGGCGCAGTTGCAGTTCCACTGCGGGAACCCGCCACCGGCGGCAGAGCCGAGAATCTGGATGTACATGGCCACTCTCTATCCGAAAAACCGTGTCCGAAAACGAAAACGCCCCGGCGGGCCGAGGCGTTGAACCGCAGTGCTGCTTAGCGGCTGGCGAAGTACATGGTGACTTCGAAGCCGATACGCAGGTCGGT
Organism: Pseudomonas sp. GZD-209; assembly: GCF_049310485.1. NCBI lineage: Bacteria > Pseudomonadati > Pseudomonadota > Gammaproteobacteria > Pseudomonadales > Pseudomonadaceae > Pseudomonas > Pseudomonas sp. GZD-209. The sequence continues at coordinate 2,618 of NZ_JBMOWQ010000095.1, read as the reverse complement.
GTAAGCAGGTTTGGTCCACATGGGATGTCTCCTTCCGGATGGGGTTGAGTTGAACAGCTGATGATTGGGCACCGCCTGAAACAGGAGGTTTCATTAGCCGGGGTTGCGCTATCTTACAAGAATTATATGTACCGAAAGGTTAATTCTTCGAAAAGCGCCGTTACATTTCGGGTAACAATCCACCGGCACCTACTGCCAGTGAGCGTCCGGTGCTGCGGCATTGCCCAGGCAGAGCCAGCCGTGGCGGGCACTGATCAACTGCTGCAACAAATCGTCCAGAAGGTCCTGATCGGTGTTGAGAATAGACCAGCTTGTGTGGGAAAGGTCTGGGTTGTGCTGTGCGATGTGCGCCTGCCAGGCCCACTCCGCCACCTCGGCGTTGCCCATGCAGGCTTCGTCGAACTGCTCGGCGAGTTGCTGCCGGCTCTGGGTATCCAGGCTGATGCCGTGGTGCAGGAGGTCCAGCAGGTGGCCGAGGATCTGCTCATGGCTGGCGTGGGGTGACTGCACGCCAAACAGCAGCCCGCCGACACCGTCGACCTGACGGAAGGCACTGAATACGGCGTACCCCAGTTGCAGCTCGACCCGCAGGCGTTGGTACACCGGGCCTTGCAGCAGGTGTGCGAGCAGGCGACCGGCCGCCTGCAGCTCAGTCGGCAACGGGCAGAACAGCAGCAGTGCCGGCTCGCTGCCCGACGTGTGTACCTGCCGCCACTGCCGGCCCGTGATCGCCACCTTCGCCCTGGGTGTGCCGGGTTGGCCCATGATCCCCTGCAATGCAGCCCCCAGGGCGTTGTGCTGTGTTTCCGCGAAGCCCACTGCCAGGCCCTGCCAGTGGGCTTGCTGCCACAGTGAGTCGAGCCAGGGCAGGGTGAGGATGCAGGATGGCTGCGGTTGTTCCTCACCGGCCATCAGCGCATCCGGCAATGCCTTGAGCAGGGCGCGTATCGGGATCAGCCCCGGTTCCACGGCAGCAGGGGCAGTCCAGTGCTCGACGGCGGGGCTTTGCATGAGCGCGAGGGCCTCTTCGATAGCTCTGATCACCGCTGTCGGCTGGCCGGCGGCCTGCAGTTGCCAGTACTCACCGCTGGCACTGAAGCGCAACTGCAGGGCAACACGCGTGGCGCGCTCCTGCAGCGGTTGCAGGGCGCGTTCGATGATTGCCTGGAAGCGCTGGCGCAGTGGCGACGGGATGTGCCAACGCAAGTAGAGGCTGGCGAACTGGCGGGTGGGCGGCAGGTTGTTGTCGAGGGCCAGGGCCGTGGGTAGTGGGGCGCTGTGGGCTGGCGCAGTGCTGTCCAGCAACGGCTCTGCGGGTGGCAACTGCCAGCGGCCGCTGCCTGTGTGGGGCAAGCTGCCCAGCAACGCGGCGAAGGCAGCAAGGCCTTGCTCATCGAGCTTCTCGAAGGGCTGGCCACTGCTGTCGCGGCGCGCCAGTTCGAGCGCGCTGCAGCTTTGCTCGCGGCAATGCTGCAACTGGGCGTAGGCATCGTTCAACTGGGCAGCCGGCTGCCTTCGGATGAAGCCCAGCCAGCCGTGCAGCATCGACTGTGCCGTGCTCAGTGAGGCTGAGGCGGGCAGCAGCAGCTGGATATGCCAAAGCATCTGCCCGGCGTGGGCATAGAGCAGTTGCGTTGTGCAGCCCTGCAGCCAGCCGCGTTGGCGCAGTTCGGCCAGCCAGCCGCCCGGCCGGCTGTCGTTGAGCAGGGTCAGCAGCAGGTCCAGTGCCTGTTCTGCCGCTGCGGGCAGGCCTTCATGGGCAAACAGCAGGTCATGGCGTGAGCCGCTGGCTGCGAGGGGCCGTAGTTGCCCGTCGAGCAGGGCCGCAGGGGTATCCCGTTGCTCCTGCACACCGGCCGGGAACAGCGCACCGAACTGTTCGCCCAGTTGCTCCAGCTCGTCCAGTGGCTGCGGCCCGGCCAGGCTCAAGGTGACCTGGCCGCCTTGGTAGAATCGCCGATGGAAAGCGTTCAGTGCCTGCTGGAAGCCGCGAGCGTGCAGCGCCAGGCTGTGCCGGTTGCCCGCGTGGAAGCCGCTGAGTGGATGGCTTGGCGACACCGACTGCAGCAGGCTGAACTGGTGCTGGGCTTCGGGGTTGCGCGACCAGGCGATGAACTCGGCGTGGATTACCTCGCGTTCACGACGCTGGCGTTCCAGGCCGAGGTCCGGTTCGATGAGCATTTGGCACAGGCGCTCCAAGCCACCGGCCAGTGCAACGGGCGGCACCTCGAAGAAAAAATCGGTGGTGCGCTCACGGGTGCTGGCGTTCACCTGGCCGCCCAGGCCCTGCACGTAGCGCATCAGGCCGTCTTGCAACGGGAAGCGGGCAGTGCCGAGGAAGAACAGGTGTTCAAGGAAATGGGCCAGGCCCGGCCACTTCGCTGGCGCGTCATGGCTGCCGGCGCGTACCCGCAAGGCTGCAGCGGCGCGCTTGAGGCGCGGGGCGTGGCGCAGGGTCAGGTGCAGGCCGTTGGGCAGGTTCAGGTGACGGGTAGTGTCGGGCATGGCGTCATGCTAGCGCGCCAAGGCGATGTTGTCTGTGCCGGCCTCATCGCGGGGGGGGGGAAAAGCCCCCAAAAAAACAGAAGCAACAGCGATAGGGAGTTGGCTCCTTTGGT
>NZ_JBMOWQ010000094.1:0-41768 GCF_049310485.1 Pseudomonas sp. GZD-209 | reverse complement strand
GGGTAACACCCCCCCCCCCACGATGCTTTTGCTGTTTTGTGGGCCCTCCCCCCCCCCCGCGATGGCCTGATCAGCCCTGACGCAGGTGCAAGTCCCGGCGCAGGTCCGCCAGATACGGAAACGCCTGGCGTCCCTTCAGCACCTGCTCATGCTCCAGGTCCACCAGCAACTGGCACTCCTCGTGCCCGGCCATCGCCAGCAGGCTGCCGTCCGGCCCGACGATGCTGCTCTGCCCGCAATACTGGATCTCGCCTTCGCTGCCACAGTAGTTGGCGTACACCAGGTAGCACTGGTTCTCCTGCGCCCGCGAGCGCACGGTCACCTGGCAGACGAAGTCGTAGGGCGCCATGTTCGCCGTCGGCACCAGGATCAGCTCGGCGCCGGCCAGTGCCAGGCGCCGGGCGTTCTCCGGGAACTCGATGTCGTAGCAGATCAGCAGGCCGACCTTCCAGCCGTCCAGCTCGACCACCGGGAAGTGATTGGCGCCCGGGCTGAACATCGAACGGTCAAGTTCGCCGAACAGGTGGGTCTTGCGGTAGTTGCACAGGCTGCGGCCGTGGGCGTCGATCAACTGAACGCTGTTGTAGATCGCGCCGTCGTCGGCCCGCTCGGGGTAGCCGTAGACGATGGCGATGCGCTGAGCCTGGGCGATTTCCACCACGGTCATCGCCGAAGGGCCATCGTCGGCCTCGGCCAGGCGTTCCACCTGGTCCAGGCCAATGTTGTAGCCACTCAGGAACATCTCCGGGCACACCAGCAGCTGGGCGCCTTGTTGGGCAGCCAGCTGGGCCTGGTGCTGCAGGCGTTCGAGGTTGCCGGGCACGTCCAGGGGGCCGGGCGTGCCCTGGAACAGGGCGATGCGCATCACGCTACTCCTTCGCTCAGTCGGCCAGGGCGATCGGTCCGATTTCATCGAACACATCGCCTGGGCCTGGGTTGTCCGGGTGGGTCTGGCCACCGAAGTGGTTCATGATACCCCACACCGCGTTCAGCGAAGTCTGCACCGCGCCTTCCACCCAGGCCGGGGTCCACGACACGTCGTCACCGGCAATGAAGATGCCGCGCTGCTCGGCGGGCATGTCCTGTTGCATGAAGTGCGCGTACATGCGCTGGTTGTAGCGATAGTGGCCCGGCAGCGCGCCCTTGAAGGCGCCGAGGAAGTGCGGGTCGGCCTCCCAGGAAATGGTGATCGGGTCGCCGATGATGTGCCCGGCGATGTCGGTCTTGGGGTAGATCTTCTTCAGTGCATCGAGGGCCAGCTGAACGCGCTTTTCGGTCGGGTGCGGCAGCATCTTCAAGGCGTCGCTCATCCAGGCGTAGGACAGGCAGATCACCCCTGGCTTGTCGTCACCGTTGTCGAACAGGTAGGTGCCGCGGGTCAGGCGGTCGGTCAGGGTCATGCTCATCAGGTCGCGGCCGGTCTCTGGGTCCTTGTCTTTCCAGAATGGCCGGTCGACCATCACGAAGGTCTTCGACGACTGCATGTAGCGGGTGCGGTCCAGGGCCATCCACATCTTTTGCGAGAACAGCGCCTCCTCGCAGTCGATCTGGGTGGTCAGCAGCCAGCTCTGGCAGGTGGTGAGCACCGCCGCATAGTGGCGTACGTCGCCATAGTTGTCGGTAACGGCCAGCAGGCCATCGGAGGCCCGGGCGATGCGCTTGACCCCGGTGCGCGGTGCGCCGCCGTGCAGCGAACGCAGGCTGGTGCCGGCCGGCCAATGGGCGCAACGTTCCGGCACATGGCGCCAGATACCCTGCGGTACCTGCTCGACGCCGCCGACGACCAGGTGCTGATGATCGTCGCAGTTGGTCATGACCACCCGGAAGATTTCCAGCATCGAGTTGGGGAAGTCGGAGTCCCAGCCGCCGGTACCGAAGCCTACCTGGCCAAACACTTCGCGGTGCTGGAAGCTCAGCTTGGCGAACGAGCGCGAGGTGGCGACGAAGTCATAGAAGGTACGGTCATCCCACAGCGGCACCAGCTTGTTCCACAGGTCTTTCAGGCGTGGCACATCGCGGTCGCGGATGGCCTGCTGGATATCGCTGAATTGTGCGCCGCTTTCCAGGGCGTCGGCCCAGGCATCGGCCACTTCGTGGAACAGCTGCGGCAGGTCGGCCTTGTTTTCGGCGTAGTAGGTCTGGCCTTCGAGGTCGATTACCGTGCTGCCCGAGGCAGGGGTGAGCGGGTTGGGGAAGGGTTTGGTTTCCAGGCCCAGCTTGTCGACGTAGTGATAGAACGCCGTGGACGATACCGGGAAGCGCATGCCGCCGAGTTCGGCGACGATGCCATCGGTGCCATTGAAGGCTTGCGAACGCAGGCGCCCGCCCAGCTTCGACGCCTCGTACACCACCGGCTTGAGGCCCAGTTTCATCAGTTCGTAGGCCGCCACCAGCCCGGCAATGCCACCGCCGACAATCGCCACTTCCTCGCCATGCCGCGCCGCGGGGATGCTGCCCAGGCCGGCCGGGTGTTCCAGCCAGTCATCGAAGCCGAAGGGGAAGTCCGGGCCGAAGATGGTGATGGGTTTCTTGCCGTCGGCGGGGTGGCGGTTGTTCTTGTTCATGTAATGACCTTGCCAGAGAGGCTGCGCAGGGGGCGGAGCCTGAGTATAGAGAATGACTGGTGGCCATTTTATGAAGCGCGGTGTTCGTAAATAAGATGCAGAGTGGCGTCGTTATGTCGTTTATTTCGTCGTTATGATGCTGTGGCATCTCATATCGACGAATCAGTTCAACGAGGCCAGATGTTCGACTGTCTCGGGGTACTTCTGCACCAGGCGGATCAAGGCGATGGCCTGGGCGTTGGGTTGGGAGCGGCCTTGTTCCCAGTTCTCCAATGTGCGCGCGTTGGTGCGCAGGTAGGCGGCGAACACCGCGCGTGACATGTTCAGGCGCTGGCGCAGTTCGATCAGCTCGTTGGGTACCAGCGGTGCCAACTGTTCGAACTCGACCTTGTGCGAGCGCAGGGTGAGCTTGCCGGCCCGTTCGCCGGCGAGGGCGTCGAAGCCTTCGGTGAGTTCAGTGAAGATGTTGCGTGGCATTGGTTGTCCTCATCAGGTATTCGCGCTCCAGCAGGTGCTTGAGCGCTTGGCGTTGCTGGGCTGTCAGGTCGTCCTGGACGTCCTTGCCGTATAGCGTGAACAGCCAGAACTGCTGCCCGGCAGACCACCAGTAGTAGATGATCCGCGTGCCACCGCGTTTGCCCTTGTGCCGTTGAGTGTCCGCGAAGCGCACCTTCCTCAGGCCTCCCGTGCCCTTGATGACATCGCCGGCATGTGGGTGCATCAGCAGCAAGCGCTGCAGCAAGCGGAAATCCTCATCGTCCAGAAGTTGAGGGCGATAGCGCTCGAAGGCGGGTAATTCGACAAATAGCGCATCCATGCTTTTGTACGTATCCTGCGTATAGTTTGTGACGTGGTTGCCAAAGCGTCAATAGGGCGGACTGCTGTCAGCCTAAATGGGGAGGGGAGAAGCGGGAGGGGGAGAGAATTGCTGGATATGTCGCAGATACAGGGCTGTAGCCTTGGGGTACCCCGTCTGCTCGGCATCTGCGGCGATGGGCTATCCAACCATTCCTACAGACCATCTAAAGATAGGGAATTATCCTACTTGTCTTGTCGTTCTGGTCTGGCTGCACGGGTAATTCTTCACGGCTACTTTCTTGCGGTCGCCGCACATTCGGTGACTGGGCGTGAGAACCCAGCAATCTTTTCTTGGAGGCATGCTGTCATGGCAGCTGTGCGCGGGCAGGCTTTGCCTGGCCGGATTCAGCCTCCAAGTTGCCGGTTCTCACCCCGTGCATGGCTGCCACCCATTCCCGTGAGAAGGCTGCGTGGCGGTCTTTTCTCTGACCGGTTATGGAGGCTGTACCCATGAAGAAAATCGTCCCCGACCCACCCCTGAAACTGAACCCCACCACCGAGCGTTCGTTCTGCACCTGCCAGTCCAGTCACCCGCCCATCTTCACCGTCCGCCCGGGCGTCGATGCCGCCGACGCGCTTGTGCATACCAGCATGTTGGCGTCCGCGATCCAGGAAATCGCCGACGACTACGCCCTGCATCACGCGCCCGAGGCGAATCGGGCGATGATCTGGTCGATCGTGCATTCGGCTGAAACCATCCGGGCATTGGCGGATGGCCTGCTCGACGCGATGGAGGCCTGACGGCCTACCGTGGGGCAGTCAGCCCGGCTGCCCGCGGTCTACCTTGCTGCTGAGAATGATCGATGTGGTGGTCTTCTCGACCCCGTCGAGGCTGCCGATCTGGTCGAGCAACTGGTCCAGCTGTTCCGGCGAATCGCTGTGCAGCCAGGCCACATAGTCGAACTCGCCACTGACCGCGCACAGCTGCTGCACCTGGCCCATGGCCGACAGCCGCCGCACCACCTCCTTGCCCGCGCGCGGCTGCACCTTGATCCCCACATAGGCTTGCAGCCCGCCACCGATCAGGCGCTGGCCAAGCCGTACGCCATAGCCGGTGATCACCTTGCTCTTCTCCAGCCGTGCCAGGCGCGAGTTCACCGTGGTGCGGGCGATGCCGAGCTGCCGGGCGAGGGTGGCGACGCTTTCGCGGGCATTGATCTGCAACAGGGCGATCAGCTGGCGGTCGATTTCGTCGAGGGCGATGGCGCGGGGATCTGACATGGTGGGTCTCGGCAGTAGGTTCGCTAGCCTGCCTCAGATACGCACCAGCCGGAAGGGGGGCGAGTCGTGGGCCCGGTCACTGTGAGAAGGCAGATACGAAAAAGCCGCGCATAAGCGCGGCTTTTGTATTTCTGGTGGGCCCACACGGACTCGAACCGTGGACCAAAGGATTATGAGTCCTCTGCTCTAACCGACTGAGCTATAGGCCCTCAGCAGGTGCGGCGGATTATAACGAGGGTTTCGATACCGTGCCATCCGAAAGATCCGATAGTGCTATGCGCAGGAAGGTAGCGGCGAACTCGGCGGGCGGCAGGGGCAGGCTGACTATGTAGCCCTGGATCTGTTCACAGCCTTCGGCGGCGAGGAAGCGCTGCTGGGCCTGGTTCTCCACGCCCTCGGCAATGATGGTGAGCTGCATGCTGCGCCCGAGCGCAATGATCGCGCGGGCGATGGCAGCGTCGTGGGGGTCATCCGGCAGGCCGCGGATGAACGACTGGTCGATCTTGAGGATGTCCAGCGGCAGGCGTTTGAGGTAACTGAGCGAGGAGTAGCCAGTGCCGAAATCGTCGATGGCCAGTTGTACGCCAAGCTGCTTGAGTTGGTAGAGCACGGCCAGGGCTTCTTCGGCCTGGCTCATGATGAAGTTCTCGGTGATCTCCAGCTGCAGGTCGCCCGCCTTGAGCTGGTAGGTCCTGAGCAGTTGCTCGATGCGCTTGGCCAGGTTCGGTTGGCGCAGCTGGGCGCCGGCGAGGTTGATCGAGAGCGGGCCGAAGGACTGGTAGTTCTTTTTCCACGCGTGCATCTGCCGGCAGGTCTGTTCCAGTACCCAGTCGCCAAGCTGGAGGATGGTGCCGTTCTCTTCGGCGAGGTGAATGAACTGCTCGGGCGGCACTTCGCCGAAGGTGGGATGGGTCCAGCGGATCAGCGCCTCGGCGCCCACCAGGCCCTGGGTCTTGAGGCTGAACTTGGGCTGGTAGCACAGGCTCAGCTCGTTGCGTTCGATGGCGCGGCGCAGTTCGTGCTCGAGGGCGATGCGTTCGCTGGCCTGGGCGGTAAGGTCGCGGGTGTAGGCTTCGACCCGGTTGCGGCCCTTGGCTTTGGAGCGGTACATCGCGGCGTCGGCGTTGCGGATCAGGGTGGCAACGTCGGTGCCGTCCTGTGGGTAGAGGCTGATGCCGATGCTGGCGCTGGTGAAGAACTCATGCTCGCCGGCCTGGAAGGGGGCATGGAAGCAGGCCAGCAGCTTGTTGGCGATGGCGCTGGCGTCGTCGGGCTTGTGCAGGCCGGGCAGCAGGATGATGAATTCGTCACCCCCCAGGCGGGCCACGGTATCAACGTCGCGCACTTGCTCCTTCAGGCGTTGGGCGATGCCTTTGAGCAGCAGGTCGCCGACCGGGTGGCCGAGGCTGTCGTTGATGTGCTTGAAGCGGTCGAGGTCGAGGAACAGCACCGCACCCTGGCGGTTGGAGACCTGGGCGCAGGCCAGCACGGCCTGCAGGCGGCTCTCGAACAGCGTGCGGTTGGGCAGGCCGGTCAGTGGGTCGTGGTGGGCCTGGTAGTCGAGCTTGGCCTGGGCGTGCTTGAGGCTGGAGATGTCGGCGAATACGGCGACGAAGTGGGTGATCTCACGCTCGCTGTTGCGCACGGCGCTGATGGTCAGCCAGCTGGGGTAGAGCTCGCCGTTCTTGCGTTTGTTGTGGATTTCGCCCTGCCAGTGGCCTTCGGCGGTCAACTGGTGCCACATGGCGAGGTAGAAGGCGCTGTCGTGCTGGCCGGAGGCAAGCAGGCGAGGGGTCTGGCCGAGGGCTTCGATCTCGCTGTAGCCGGTGATCTCGCTGAAGGCGCGGTTGACCGCGCTGATGCGCTGGTCGATGTCGGTGATCAGTACGCCTTCGGCGGTGTTCTCGAACACCGTGGCCGCCAGCTGCAGTTTTTCCTGCATCAGGTGGCGTTCGGTGATGTCACGCGCGATGGTCAGCATGCAGTCGACGCCGCCGATCGGCAGTGGCCGGGCGGCCAGCTCGCACAGGCGGATCTGCCCGTCGCTGCGGCGGATATGGCAGCTGAAGTCGCGCACAGCGCCCTCGCGCTGGAGCCGTTCGATCAGGCGCTGGCGTTCGTTGAGGTCGACCCAGATGCCGAGGTCCAGGGAGGTCTGGTCGACGTTCGGGCTTATGTCGTAACCGGTCAGGCGACAGAAGCCTTCATTGACCTCCAGCAGCAGGCCATCACTCTGGCGCGACAGCAGCAGGCCGTCGGGGGAGGCATGGAAGGCCTTGGCGAACTTTTCTTCCGAGGTTTGCAGTTGCTGCTGGGTTTCTTTCAGCTGGCTGATGTCGCGCACCGCCACCACCAGGGCCCGGGTGCCATCGAGGTCGAAGGCTTCGGCGGAGGTGAGGCCGGTGAACAGCTGGCCGTTGCTGCGGCGGAAGGTCATCTCGAGGTTGCGCACACCGCTGCGCTGCAGGCGTTCGAGCATGATCGGGCCGGTGCCGGCGACGCCCCACAGGTCGAGTTCGGTGGCGGTGCGGCCAAGTACCTGGTTCGGGCTCAAGCCGATCTGCTCTTCGAACGCTTCGTTGACCTCCAGCAGGCAGCCGTCGCTTTGCCGGGCGATGAGCAGGATGTCCGGGCACTGCTGGAATACCGAGGCGAACTTCTGCTCCGACAGGCGCAGGGCGTCCTCGGTGTGTTTGGTTTCGCTGATGTCGATCATCAGGCCGCGCATCAGGGGCTTGTGGCCGTGCTCGATCATGCTGACGATGTTGCGCACCCACAGGGCGTGACCATCGGCGCGGATCACCCGATAGTCGAGGCTGTGATCACGCCCGGCGGCGGTCTCGCTCTCGCAGTAGGCCTGAGCCCAGAGGGCGTCCTCCGGGTGCAGGATGCTGCGCCAGAAACCGGGCTTGAGCCATTCGCTCAGCGGGTAGCCGAGCAGGCCTTCGGCATGGGGCGAAACATAGCTGTAGGTGAAATCGTTGGCGTCGGCCTCCCAGGCGATCGCCGACAGGCTCTCGACCAGGCCGCGATAGTGATATTCGCTGCTGCGCAGTTCTTGCTCCAGGGCGATGCGCCGGGAAATTTCCGAACTCAGCCGGCGGTTGACGCGAATCACCGCAGCGAGGATGGCCACCAGCAGCAGGACTGCAGGCAGGCCGTACAGCAGCATGTCATGCCAGAAGGTGCGCTGATCGACGACATTGCCCACCCAGCGTTGCTGGATATGGCTGATTTCGCTGTTGCTCATGTCGGCCATGACCTTGTCGAGGATGGCCACGAGAATCTTCTGCTGCTGTGGCACGGCCATGGCCAGTTGGTAGCGGTAGGGCGTTTCGCCGCTGACGTAGAGGCCATCGAGCTTGAGCTGGCGCAGGCTCCAGATGCTCGAGGCAAGGTCGCCGACCACGGCGTCCACGGCGTCGGTGGCCAGTGCCTGCAGCGCCGAGCTGACGTTGGGCATGGCCACCAGGTTGAGGTCCGGGTGGTGCGTGCGCAGCAGCTCGTGGGGGGCGTAGTTTTCTACCACGGCGATCTTCAGGCCATAGAGGTCCTTGAGGCTGCGCGGCTGCGCGCCACCGGAGTGGGCGAGTATGACGATCGGGAAGTCCAGGTAGGGGCGAGTGAAGGCCAGATAGCTCTGGCGTTCCGGGGTGGACATGATGCCGGGCAGCAGGTCGATGCGGTTGTTGCGCGCCTGCTCGAGCACCTCGGTCCAGCTGCTGGGCTCGATCGGTTTGAGCGTGACGCCCAGGCGCTCCTGGATAAGGGCGATGTAATCGGCGGCCAGTCCCTGGTAACGGCCTTCCTGGTCGCGAAATTCGAAGGGCGGCCATGAAGCGTCTACGCCCAGGCGCAGCTGCGGGTGTGCGCTGAGCCAGGCTTGTTCCTCGTCAGTCAGGGTCAGGGCGCCGGCCGTTGTGTTCCAGACCATCAGGAGCAGCAACAGGAGGGCCGGCATCAAGGGCATAACGGCCTCTCGATCAGGGGGTCTGAGTCGAGTGTAGACGGGCATCCTGCCAGCAGGGTGACGCCGGTCATGACCTTTTGTCACATAAGAAAAACCCCGGCCTGGGCCGGGGTTCGTCATCACTCGTCGAGGAAGGAGCGCAGATGCTCGCTTCGCGTCGGGTGGCGCAGCTTGCGCAGCGCCTTGGCTTCGATCTGACGGATCCGCTCGCGGGTCACGTCGAACTGCTTGCCGACTTCTTCGAGGGTGTGGTCGGTGTTCATGTCGATGCCGAAACGCATGCGCAGCACTTTGGCTTCACGTGCGGTCAGGCCCGAGAGCACGTCACGGGTCGCTTCCTTGAGGCTTTCGACCGTGGCCACGTCGATCGGGGACTGCATGGTGGAGTCCTCGATGAAATCGCCCAGGTGCGAGTCTTCGTCGTCACCGATCGGCGTTTCCATGGAGATTGGCTCCTTGGCGATCTTCAATACCTTGCGGATCTTGTCCTCTGGCATCTCCATGCGTTCACCGAGCTCTTCCGGGGTCGGTTCACGACCCATTTCCTGCAGCATCTGCCGGGAAATGCGGTTGAGCTTGTTGATCGTCTCGATCATGTGCACCGGAATACGGATGGTGCGCGCCTGGTCGGCGATCGAACGGGTGATCGCCTGGCGAATCCACCAGGTGGCATAGGTCGAGAACTTGTAGCCGCGACGGTATTCGAACTTGTCCACCGCCTTCATCAGGCCGATGTTGCCTTCCTGGATCAGGTCGAGGAACTGCAGGCCACGGTTGGTGTACTTCTTGGCGATGGAGATCACCAGACGCAGGTTCGCCTCGACCATTTCCTTCTTGGCGCGGCGGGCCTTGGCCTCACCGATGGACATGCGACGGTTGATTTCCTTGATTTCGGCAACGGTCAGGCCGGTCTCGGTCTCAAGGTCGATCAGTTTCTGCTGGCAGGCGACGATCGCGGCGTTTTTCTCACCCAGGGCGGCGGCCCATTTGGTGCTGCGCTTGGCGAGGTCACCGCTCCAGGTCTGGTCGGTCTCGTTGCTCGGGAACAGGCGCAGGAAGTCGGCACGTGGCATGCGCGCGTCACGCACGCACAGCTGCATGATGGCGCGTTCTTGCTGGCGCAGACGGTCCAGGGCGCTGCGAACGCGCTCTACCAGTGCTTCGAACTGCTTGGGTACCAGCTTGATCGGCATGAACAGATCAGCCAGGGCCTGCATGGCGCCAATGCTTTCGGCATGGGTGCGGCCATGCTTCTTCAGCACCTTGAGGGTGATGACGAGCTGCTCGGAGACTGCACCGAAACGCTGGGCTGCAACGACAGGGTCCGGACCGCTTTCGGTCTCTTCCTCGTCGTCACTGCTCTCGGCGTTCTCTTCGTCTTCGTCTTCCTCTTCCTTCGCGGCAGCAGCCTTGGCACCTGGGATCGGTACTTCTTCGGTCGGTGCGGCGATGTTGTCATCAGGGTCGATATAACCGCTGAGGACGTCGGACAGACGGCCACCTTCGGAGGTGACGCGGTCGTATTCGCTGAGGATGTGGTCGACAGTGCCGGGGAAGTGAGCGATGGCGCCCATGACTTCACGGATGCCTTCCTCGATGCGCTTGGCGATTTCGATCTCGCCTTCGCGGGTCAGCAGCTCGACGGTACCCATTTCACGCATGTACATGCGCACCGGGTCGGTCGTGCGGCCGATATCGGTCTCAACTGCCGCCAACGCTGCGGCGGCCTCTTCGGCTGCGGCTTCGTCAGTGTCGGCTTCCGCCAACAACAGGGCATCCGCATCCGGAGCACTCTCGAATACGTTGATCCCCATGTCGTTGATCATGCGGATGATGTCTTCCACCTGCTCCGGATCTGAAATATCCTCGGGCAGGTGGTCGTTGACCTCCGCGTAAGTCAGGTAGCCCTGCTCACGACCGCGGGTGATCAACTCTTTGATGCGAGATTGCTGTTGCGCTTTTCCGGACATAACACCCTATCCACTGAAGGTCTTGGCGGGCAAAAAACAAGCCGAGGATTATACCCGAGCATGGACCTCACGCGCCAGATGAGGTCGGGTTTTGTGCGGGAACATTGCGGCGGAGCAAGTCACGAAGCTTGGCAGTTTCGTCCTCGTCCAAGCCAGTTAGACGAGATTTGCTGATCAAATGTTCCAGGCTGCGCTCGCGTTGGCGGGCGGACAAACTAGTTATAGTGTCGAAAAACTGTTGTTCAAGGTTGTCGGCATCGATCAACCATTCCTTTTCCGCCAGGGCGCGCAGCAAGCGGCCTTGTTCGGTGCCATGCCAGCGTGCGATCAGCTGCATAGAGCTTAGCTTAGGATTCTTCTGCGCAGCCTCGATCAGGGCCACCAGCAGTTGGCTGTAGAGTTGCTGCTCGTCGGCGAAATGCCCGGCATCTTCGACCTTGCCGGCCAGCAACGGGTGGTGCAACAGCGTGCGCAACGCCGATAACGACGGTGGCTCCACCGGCGCCGGCACCCGCGGTGGTGCGTCGCCACGTTGGCCATCGCGTTGCCAGGGCTTGCCGCCTTTCTTGTCCCAGGGCTTACCTTCCCATTGTTTCTTGCCGCCCTTGTTCGGTGTCCAGGGGCGTTGCTCCTGTTGCGCCGGGGCGTAGTCGGGCTGGTGCTGCAGGTCGCCATAGTCCGGGGTGTAGCTGGCCATGGCGTCGTAGTCGAAGCCCGGGTCGTAATCCGGCACGCTGCTGGCAGCCGGCGCACTCTGCGCCAGTTGCTCCAGCTGCTGCGGGTCGAGGCCGGTGATTTCTTTCAGACGGTTGCGCATCAGTTGGCGCAGGTTTGCCCCTGGGACCTTTTCGATCAGCGGAGCGGCCAGCGTGACCATGTGCGCCTTGCCTTCCAGCGAGCGCGGATCAGCTTCGTTGCTCAACTGCTCGAAGAAATAGTCGGCCAGCGGCTGGGCGTGCTGATTGATGCGGGCATGGAAGGCGTCGGTGCCTTCGGCGCGGACCAGGCTGTCCGGGTCCTCGCCCTCGGGCAGGAACAGGAAGCGTGCGCGGCGGCCATCCTGCAGGCTCGGCAGGGTCGACTCCAGTGCGCGCCAGGCGGCCTTGCGCCCCGCCTGGTCGCCGTCGAAGCAGAACAGGACGCTGGGCACCACGCGGAACAGGCGCTTGAGATGTTCTTCGCTGGTGGCCGTGCCCAGTGTCGCCACGGCGTTGCGCAGCCCCTGCTGGGCCAGGGCGATGACGTCCATGTAGCCTTCGACGACGATGATTTCGTCGAGGTTGCGGTTGTTCTTGCGTGCCTCGTACAGGCCGTACAGCTCCTGGCCTTTGTGGAATACCGGGGTTTCCGGGGAGTTCAGGTACTTGGGCTTGTCGTCGCCCAGTACCCGGCCGCCGAAGGCAATGACCCGGCCGCGGCTGTCGCGGATCGGGAACATCACGCGGTCGCGAAAACGGTCGTAACGCTTGCCGCTCTCGGCGTTTTCGATCAGCAGGCCGGCATCGATCATCACCTTCTGCTGCAGCGTGTCGGCGCCCAGGTGCTTGAGCAGGTTGTCCCAGCCTGGTGGGGCGAAGCCCAGGCTGAAATCGCGGGCGATCTCGCCGGACAGGCCGCGGCCCTTGAGGTAGTCCACCGCCGCCTTGCGGGTCGGGTGGCTGCGCAGGGCCTGGCGATAGAATTCGCTGGCCGCTTCGAGCAGCGGGTACAGGGGGGAGTCGGTTGGCTGGCGCGGCTTCTGCCCCTTGCGGCCCTCTTCGCGTGGCACTTCCATGCCGGCTGCACGGGCCAGTTCCTCGACCGCCTGGGGGAAGTCCAGGTTGTCGTGGTCCATGATGAAGCCCAGCGCGTTACCGCCGGCGCCGCAGCCAAAGCAGTAGTAGAACTGCTTGTCGGGGCTGACGGTGAAGGAGGGGGACTTCTCCTTGTGGAACGGGCAGCAGGCGGAAAGATTCTTGCCGGTCTTTTTCAGCTGGACGCGCGAACTCACCACGTCGACGATGTCGGTGCGGTTCAGGAGGTCATCGATGAAACTCTGGGGAATCAGCCCGGCCATGGCAGCCTCGTCATCTGGCAACTGGCAAGTCTAAACGCTTGTGCTCGGGTTTGGCGTGGGGTGTTGCGAAGGGGTATGTGCTCGTCACCAGCCTGTGAGGGCTCGTCAGAAAGGACGTGCACGTCTGGCCAATGGCCAGGTCTGACGTGTTGTTGCAGATTGCCCATGGCTTTTGCCGGGGCACCCCAGGCGCATGGCCAAGGGTTTGAAACGACCGCTGCCATCTGCCCGACACGAGGCCGGGCGGGGCAGAAGCTTTGCGTAGAACGGCTGTATTAGTACAGACGAACTGCGCGGCGCTGTTCGCGCTGAACTTTCTTCGCGTGACGCTTTACAGCGGCAGCGGCTTTACGCTTACGCTCGGCGGTCGGCTTCTCATAAAACTCGCGGCTACGAACTTCAGCCAGTACACCGGCTTTTTCGCAGGAGCGCTTGAAACGACGCAGAGCTACGTCGAAGGGTTCGTTCTCTTTAACTTTGACGGCTGGCATCCAGGGCTACCTTAATTCATTACCGGGGTAGACGTGCTCCTGGCAAAACATAAGGTGTGCTGGAGTACGTCGGTTTTCAAGGGTTGCGGATGTTAACCCTTAGCTGGCAGGAATGCAAAGCCTCTGATCGAAAACCGCTGGTCGGCACAGGGTGCGGGGACTATCATGCGCGCCTTCGAATTCAGCCTCGACAGGGCACGAACCCATGCTAGTACTGGGATTGGAAACATCCTGCGACGAAACTGGCGTCGCATTATACGACAGCGAACGCGGCTTGTTGGCCGACGCGCTGTTCAGCCAGATCGACCTGCATCGCGCTTATGGTGGCGTGGTACCCGAGCTTGCCTCGCGCGACCACGTCAAGCGCATGCTGCCGCTTATCCGGCAGGTGCTGGAGGAGGCCGACTGCGTCGCCACCGAGATCGACGCCATCGCCTACACCGCGGGTCCTGGCCTGGTCGGCGCGTTGCTGGTGGGCGCCTCCTGCGCCCAGGCCCTGGCGTTTGCCTGGGATATCCCGGCGATCGGTGTGCACCATATGGAAGGGCACTTGCTGGCGCCGATGCTCGAAGAGCAGCCGCCGGAGTTTCCGTTCGTCGCTTTGTTGGTGTCGGGCGGCCATACCCAGCTGG
Organism: Pseudomonas sp. GZD-209; assembly: GCF_049310485.1. Lineage (NCBI taxonomy): Bacteria > Pseudomonadati > Pseudomonadota > Gammaproteobacteria > Pseudomonadales > Pseudomonadaceae > Pseudomonas > Pseudomonas sp. GZD-209. Next base: position 28,006 of record NZ_JBMOWQ010000094.1, on the reverse strand, counting down.
TACGGGTCGATGGCATTGGCCAATACGAACTGCTCGGCGAGAGCCTGGACGATGCGGCCGGCGAGGCGTTCGACAAGACAGCCAAGCTGATCGGCCTCAATTATCCAGGTGGGCCTGAAATCGCTCGCCTGGCCGAGCAAGGCACCCCAGGGCGCTTCGTGTTCCCGCGGCCGATGTGCGACCGCCCAGGCCTGCAGTTCAGCTTCAGCGGCCTCAAGACGTTCGCCCTGAACACCTGGCAAAAATGCCGCGAAGCCGGGGACGACAACGAGCAAACCCGTTGCGACGTGTCGCTGGCCTTCCAGCAAGCGGTGGTGGACACTCTGACCTTCAAGTGCAAGCGGGCGCTCAAGCAGACCGGCCTCAAGCGCCTGGTCATCGCCGGTGGCGTGAGTGCCAACACCGCCCTGCGCACGTCACTGGAGACCATGCTGGCCGGCCTCAAGGGCAACGTCTATTACGCGCGCCCGCGCTTCTGCACCGACAATGGCGCGATGATCGCCTATGCTGGCTGCCAGCGCCTGATGGCCGGGCAACAGCAGGACCTGGCGATCAGCGTGCAGCCGCGCTGGCCGATGGAGCAATTGCCGGCACTGTAACAAAGGGCTGGGTGCGGGCGAGGGTTTCAGAAGTGCCGTTCGCGCCCGGCAAACAAGTCACGCAGATTGTTGCGATGGCGCCAGACGATCATCACCGTGAGCACGGTCATTGGCAGCAGGGCTGCGGGCTCGCGCCAGGCCAGCAGTGGCAGGGTGAGGGGCGTGGCGATCAGCGCGGCCAACGAGCTGGTGCGGGTGAGGTAGAAGGTCAGCAGCCAGGCGCCGATGGCCAGCAGGGCGGCCGGCAAGTACAGGGCCATGAGCATGCCAGCGGCAGTGGCCACACCCTTGCCGCCCTGAAAGCGGAAGTAGATCGGGAACAGATGGCCGACTACTGCGCAGACACCGACCCAGGCCTGCTCTTGCAGGTCCAGCCCGGCCAGGCGTGCCAGCAGCACCGGCAGCATGCCCTTGCACAGGTCGCCCAGCAGCGTCAGGATCGCCAGCTTGCGCCCGGCCAGGCGCAGCATGTTGGTGGCGCCGGCATTGCCCGAGCCGCTGGAGCGGGGGTCGGGGCTGCCGCTGAGGCGGCTCAGGACGATGGCAAAGGACAGAGAGCCGAGCAGGTAGGCAAGCAGCGCCAGTGACCAAAACATGCTAACTATTCCGGGCGAGGACGCCCTGATTCTAACGGCGCCCGTCGCCCTTGTCGTGCTGTGGAGAGAAGTGCTTGGACAGAGTGTTCATCGAAGGCCTGGAAGTCGATACCGTGATCGGCGCCTACGACTGGGAGCGGGATATTCGCCAGTGCCTGCGCCTGGACCTGAGTTTCGCCTGGGACAACCGCCCGGCCGCCGCCGGTGATGACCTGTCGTTGGCACTGGACTATGCCAGCGTGTCGGCGCGGGTCCAGGCGTTTGCCGAGCAGGCTCGCTTCGAGCTGGTCGAGACGTTCGCCGAGCGCCTGGTGGCGGTGCTGATGGCCGAGTTCAACATCCCCTGGGTGCGCCTCAAGCTCACCAAGCCGGGCGCAGTGCCGGCGGCTCGCGGCGGCGTTGGCGTGGAGATCGAGCGCGGATGTCTCTGAACACGGTTTACCTCGGCCTGGGCAGCAACATCGACCGCGAGCGGCACTTGTGTGCGGGGCTCGATGCATTGGCTGGCATGCTCAGCGGCATGCAGTGTTCGGCAGTGTTCGAGAGCCAGGCGGTGGGCATCAAGAGCGGCCCGTTCTACAACCTGGTGGTGCGCGGGCAAACCGAGTTGCCGCTGCTGGAGTTCGACCGTCGGCTCAAGTTCATCGAGGCGGAAAATGGCCGATATGCGCCGGACCGCAAGGGTTTGCCGCTGGATATCGATGTGCTGATGTACGGCGATCTGCACGGCACCTTCGATGGGTTGGTGCTGCCGCGTGCGGAAATCCTGAAAAATGCTTTTGTGCTGTGGCCGCTATCGCTGCTGGCGCCGGCGCTGATGCATCCGGGCGCAGGGAAAAGCATGGCGCAGCTGTGGCATGAGGCGAGCATCGAACAGGTGCTGGCGCCGGTGCCGTTCGAGTGGCGTGGGTTGCAGTTGACCCCAGCGTGAGCCTGCGCCGCCCTCTTCGCGGGTAAACCCGCTCCCACGCAATGGACTTGCATGTCTTCTTGTAGGAGATTCTATGGTCGGGGGCAAAGCTCTTTTGCCCCCTTAGTGATGTATTCGCCGCTGAGATCTGCTCGCGAAGCGGCCGGGCAGATCAAGCGGACTTGTAGGCATCGAGCGCCTTCAGGCGCTCGGCTTTGAGCGCTTCGCCCAGGCCCTGGCCGGTAAGCCCGGTTTCCAGCAATGGCTTCACATCCACAGCACGCGCCGCTTCTGCGGCCCCGCGCAAGTACTCGCCCTGTGGATAACCTGAGCCCAGCGTCGCCATCTCGCATGCAGCGATGAAGTCCTCGAAGCGCTGCGGCCGCCGGTACACGTCGAACTTCTGCAGCATCTCCAGCAGGCTTGCAGGCTCCAACGCCAGAGCATGGTCCGCTCGTTCGGCAAACTCCCCCACCAGCGCCGCCAGTTCCTGGCATTCGCGCGGGGCTTTGAGGCGCTGGTTGAGCGCCTTGATCGCGGCAGGCTGCAACCCTCGCAGCAGGCACGCCCAGCGCACCGGCAGCGGCTGCTGACGCCTTGCCGCCTGGTGCAGCGCCGACAATGTGTCAGCGCCGTGCGCAAGCTCGGGCATCAGTTCCATAAGCGCGCCACAGCTACGCAGCACTTCAATGAACACCTGCGGCTCGCGTTCCATCAACGCACGCTCGATCTCTTTCCAGCTGCGTTCGGCGGTCAGCGCCTGGAGTTCGCCCGACTCGGCAATCTGGCGCATCAGCCCCAAGGTTTCTTCGGCGACCTTGAAACCCAGCGGCGCGTAGCGGGCAGCAAAACGGGCAACACGCAGTACCCGCAGGGGATCTTCGGCGAACGCCGGGGAAACATGGCGAAGGATGCGTTCATCCAGGTCGCGTTTGCCGTGGTAGGGATCGTACAGCGTGCCCTGTTCGTCCTCGGCCATGGCGTTGATGGTCAGGTCGCGACGAATCAGGTCTTCTTCGAGGGTGACATCCGGGCTTGCGTGAAAGGTGAAACCGCCATAGCCACGGCCGCTTTTGCGCTCGGTGCGGGCCAAGGCATATTCCTCGCCCGTCTTCGGGTGCAGGAATACCGGGAAATCGGCACCGACGGGGCGAAAGCCCTGGGCCTGCATCTGTTCGACCGTGGCGCCGACCACCAGCCAGTCGATGTCGCTGACCGGGCGGCCGAGCAGACGGTCGCGCACGGCGCCGCCAACCTTGTAGATCTGCATGTGGAACCTCCATTACTGGCGACAGGATACCTTGTCGGCAGCAATGGAGGGGTGCTGCGCTAGAGGTGGTGCACCACGGCCAGGTCCATGCGCCCGTAGTCGCCTGCCTCGCCGTGTTCGCTGCGGGGCGGCATGTGGTGGGTTTTCATCACCTGGTCGCCCTGAACGGTCTCGAGGTGGATGTCGAAGCCCCACAGGCGGTGCAGGTGCTTGAGCACTTCGTCGGTGGAGTCGCCCAGTGGTTTACGGTTGTGCTGCTGGTGGCGCAGGGTCAGGGAGCGGTCGCCGCGACGGTCGATGCTCCAGATCTGCACGTTGGGTTCACGGTTGCCCAGGTTGTACTGGGCGGCCAACTGTTCACGGATGGTGCGATAGCCATCCTCGTCATGGATCGCCGGCACCAGCAGATCGTCGCGTTGATCGTCGTCGAGAATGCTGAACAGCTTGAGGTCGCGCATCACTTTCGGTGACAGGTACTGCAGGATGAAGCTCTCGTCCTTGAAGCTGCTCATGGCGAATTTGAGGGTGGAAAGCCAGTCGCTGCCGGCGATGTCCGGGAACCAGCGGCGATCTTCTTCCGTCGGGTTTTCGCAGATACGGCGGATGTCGGTGTACATGGCAAACCCCAGGGCGTAGGGGTTGATGCCGCTGTAATAGGGGCTGTCGAAGCCCGGCTGGAACACCACGCTGGTGTGCGACTGCAGGAACTCCATCATGAAGCCTTCGGTGATCAGCCCTTCGTCGTACAGGTCGTTCATCAGGGTGTAGTGCCAGAAGGTCGCCCAACCCTCGTTCATCACCTGGGTTTGGCGTTGCGGGTAGAAATACTGCGCAATCTTGCGCACGATGCGCACCACTTCACGTTGCCAGGGTTCGAGCAGCGGCGCGTGTTTCTCGATGAAATACAGGATGTTTTCCTGAGGTTCGGCAGGGAAGCGCGCATCGTCGCGCTCGCCGCCCTTTTCGGTGCCTTTGGGGATGGTGCGCCACAGGTCGTTGATCTGCCGTTGCAGGTGTTCTTCCCGCTCCTTTTGCCGGCGGCGCTCTTCTTCGGCCGAGATCGGGTAGGGGCGTTTGTAGCGGTCGACGCCATAGTTCATCAGGGCGTGGCAGGAGTCGATCAGGTCCTCGACAGCGTCGATGCCGTGGCGCTCCTCGCACTGGGCGATGTACTGCTTGGCGAATACCAGGTAGTCGATGATGGAACTGGCGTCTGTCCAGGTACGGAACAGGTAGTTGCCCTTGAAGAAGCTGTTGTGACCATAGCAGGCATGGGCGATCACCAGTGCCTGCATGCACATGGTGTTCTCTTCCATCAGGTAGGCGATGCACGGATCGGAGTTGATCACGATCTCGTAGGCCAGGCCCATCTGCCCACGGCTGTAGGATTTCTCGGTACTGAGGAATTGCTTGCCATAGGACCAGTGGTGATAACCCAACGGCATACCGACGGACGCGTAGGCGTCCATCATCTGTTCTGCGGTGATCACTTCGATCTGGTTGGGGTAGGTATCCAGCGCGTAACGCGCGGCCAGGCGACTGATTTCGCGGTCGTAGGTCTGGATCAGCTCGAATGTCCATTCGGAGCCGGTGGAAATGGGTTGGCGTCTCTGCTCTCTGGCGGTCATGTGGCTAACCTGCGCTGGAAGAGTTCACGGAAGACCGGGTAGATGTCGCCGGCCGATACCAACTGTTGCTGGGCAAAGGTGTCGGGGAAACCTTCGCCGATGCGTTCGTATTCGTACCACAGCGCCTGATGCTCGCGTGGGGTGATTTCGACATAAGTGTAGTACTGCACGTGCGGCATGATCTGCTTGGACAGGATGTCGCGGCAGATCGGCGAGTCGTCGTTCCAGTTGTCACCGTCGGACGCCTGGGCGGCGTAGATGTTCCAGTCGCTGGCCGGGTAGCGCTCAGCCATGATTTCCTGCATCAGCTTGAGCGCGCTGGAAACGATGGTGCCGCCGGTTTCGCGGGAGTAGAAGAATTCTTCCTCGTCGACTTCGCGGGCACTGGTGTGGTGCCGGATGAACACCACCTCGATGCGGTCATAGTTCCGCTTGAGGAACAGGTACAGGAGGATGAAGAAGCGTTTGGCGATGTCCTTGGTGGCCTGGGTCATGGAGCCGGAAACGTCCATCAGGCAGAACATCACCGCCTTGGAGCTGGGGTTGGGCTGCTTGACCAGCAGGTTGTACTTGAGGTCGAAGGTGTCGAGGAACGGCAGGCGGTTGATACGTGCCTTGAGCCGCTCGATCTCGGCCTCGGTTTCCTGGATGTCGGTGAAGTTGTCGGGCTCCTCGACTTTCAGCCGATCCAGCTCCTTTTGTGCCTCGCGCAACAGTGCGCGGCTGCTGCCCGTCAGCGCGATGCGCCGGGCATGGGCCGAACGCAGGGTGCGCACGATGTTGATGCGCGAGGGGTTGCCTTCGTTGGCGATCCCGGCGCGCACGGTCTTGAAGGTGTCGGCACCGGTCAGGTGGCGTTTGACCAGGTTGGGCAGCTCAAGGTCCTCGAACATGAATTCGAGAAACTCTTCCTGGGTGATCTGGAAGACGAAATCGTCCATGCCCTCGCCGGAGTTTCCGGCCTTGCCACGCCCGCCGCCTCCGCCGCCGCCTTGTGGCCGAGCGATATGCTCGCCTGCAGTGAACTCTTTGTTGCCGGGATGGACGACGGTCTGCTTGCCGCCGCGACCGTGGTGCAGCACCGGTTCGTCGATGTCACGGCCCGGGATGCTGATCTGCTCGCCATGCTCCATGTCCATGATGGAGCGGCGGCTAACGGCCTCTTCGACGGCTTTCTTGATGTGCTCACGGTACCGCCGCAAGAAACGCTGGCGGTTGACCGTGCTCTTGTTCTTGCCGTTCAGGCGTCGGTCGATTACGTAGCTCATAATCCCTCCGGTGACTGGATGCAGCTACTAGGTTCTGCGTGAAAAGCCTTGATACTCGGTGATGCTGCGTTGAAAACAGCCTCGGAATGCTCATTTACAACCCGTAAACTCCGCTTCCTCGGCTGTTTTCGCCTTGCCTGACCTTCGTCTCAAGACTTTTCACACAGACCCTAGCCTCAAGCTGCAAGATGGAGCAGCCACCGCTGCTGAAAGCCGTGGCGCCAGAGCTGAGCCTGGCGCCGTGCGGCTTGCAACTTGCGGCTTGTCGCTTGCCGCCTTACTGCGATTTCCTGACCCGCAGGTACCATTCCGACAGCAGACGCACCTGCTTGTCGGTGTAGCCGCGCTCGACCATCCGGGTGACGAAGTCGTTGTGCTTCTGTTGATCTTCCTTGCTGGCCTTGGCATTGAAGCTGATGACCGGCAGCAGGTCCTCGGTGTTGGAGAACATTTTCTTCTCGATGACCACCCGCAGCTTCTCGTAGCTGAGCCAGCTGGGGTTCTTGCCATTGTTGTTGGCCCGGGCGCGCAGCACGAAGTTGACGATTTCGTTGCGGAAATCCTTCGGATTGCTGATGCCGGCCGGCTTCTCGATCTTCTCCAGCTCTTCGTTGAGGGCGATGCGGTTGAGGATCTCGCCGGTTTCCGGGTCGCGGTACTCCTGATCCTGAATCCAGAAATCGGCATACAGCACGTAGCGGTCGAAGATGTTCTGGCCGTACTCGCTGTAGGACTCGAGGTAAGCGGTCTGGATTTCCTTGCCGATGAACTCGATGTAGCGCGGCGCCAGGTATTCCTTGAGGTAGCGCAGGTAACGTTCGCGCACTTCGGCCGGGAATTGCTCCTGCTCGATCTGCTGCTCCAGTACATACAGCAGGTGCACCGGGTTGGCCGCGATTTCGTGCGGGTCGAAGTTGAATACCTTGGACAGGATCTTGAAGGCGAAGCGGGTCGACAGGCCGTTCATGCCCTCGTCGACGCCTGCCGAGTCGCGGTACTCCTGGATCGATTTGGCCTTGGGGTCGGTGTCCTTGAGATTTTCACCGTCATAGACCCGCATCTTCGAATAGATGTTGGAGTTTTCCGGCTCCTTGAGCCGCGAAAGCACGGTGAACTGGGCCAGCATCTTGAGGGTGTCGGGCGCGCAGTGGGCCTTGGCCAGCGAGCTGTTGACCAGCAGCTTGTCGTAGATCTTGATCTCGTCGCTGACCCGCAGGCAGTAAGGCACCTTGACGATGTAGATACGGTCGATGAAGGCTTCGTTGTTCTTGTTGTTGCGGAAGGTGTGCCACTCCGATTCGTTGGAGTGGGCCAGCAGGATGCCGGTATAGGGGATGGCCCCGAGCCCTTCGGTACTGTTGTAGTTGCCTTCCTGGGTGGCGGTGAGCAAGGGGTGCAGGACCTTGATCGGCGCCTTGAACATCTCGACGAATTCCATCAGGCCCTGGTTGGCCCGGCACAGCGCGCCCGAATAGCTGTAGGCGTCGGCGTCGTTCTGCGGGAATTCTTCGAGTTTGCGGATATCCACCTTGCCGACCAGGGCAGAGATGTCCTGGTTGTTCTCGTCACCGGGTTCGGTCTTGGCGATGGCGATCTGGTTGAGGATCGAGGGATAGAGCTTGACCACCTTGAACTTGCTGATATCACCGCCGAACTCCTGCAGGCGTTTGGTGGCCCAGGGCGACATGATGGTGTTCAGGTAACGGCGGTTGATGCCGAACTCTTCTTCGAGGATCGCGCCATCTTCGGTGGCGTTGAACAACCCCAGCGGGGACTCGAATACCGGCGAGCCCTTGATGGCATAGAAGGGTACTTTTTCCATCAGCTGCTTGAGTTTCTCGGCCAGCGACGATTTACCGCCGCCCACCGGGCCCAGCAGGTAGAGGATCTGCTTCTTCTCTTCCAGGCCTTGGGCGGCATGGCGGAAGTAGGAGACGATCTGGTCGATGCATTCTTCCATCCCATGGAAGTCGGCAAAGGCCGGATAGCGGCGGATCACCTTGTTGGAGAAGATCCGCGACAGCCTGGAGTTGCTTGAGGTGTCGATCAGCTCTGGGTCGCCGATGGCCAGCAACAGCCGCTCGGCCGCCGAGGCATAGGCGCTGCGATCCTCTTTGCACAGCTCGAGGTACTCCTGCAGCGTGAGTTCTTCCTGGCGGGTGGACTCGAAACGTTGTTGGAAGTGGCTAAAAATGCTCATGACGTCACCTCGCTCGATACGTGGAGACGACGCCGGATCAGTCAGCCGATGCTGGCATGCAACCGGTTTTTGCCGGTTGCTGTATACCCCCCAGAACACCCTGAAACGCTACCGATGACCCGCACGCCGGTGTACCGGCTCTCCCCTTTTTTGGATGGCCTGGGCTTAAGGATAGTTGGTTATACGAGAGGTCAAGGGCGGGGGGCGAAGAAGACGTCTGCGACCGTTCGTCAGGTCGGTCGCGAGCCCGCACGGAACGCGGGCTGCAGGAAAAATGAAAAAATTATTCAGCGCTGCCCTGGGCGGTTTCGCCCGGGTAGGTGCTGCGCCACAGCTCGAAGCCTCCGTCGATGCTGTAGACGTTGGAGAAGCCCTGGCCGACGAGGTAGGCGGCGGCGCTCTGGCTGGAGTTGCCGTGGTAGCAGACTACCAGTGTAGGTGCGTCGAGGTCGGCGTTGCGGATGAAGTCGGCAACCGAGTGGTTATCCAGATGAGTGGCGCCGCTGATGTGGCCGGCGGCATAGGCTTGTGGGTCGCGAATGTCGACCACGACCGCGCCTTCTGCGCGCAGGGCGAGGGCCTGTTCGGGGGTGATGCGCTTGAATTCGCTCATTGGGGCGGTTCCTTCAGGGCTGATCGGTAGGGGCGGCCGGTGCTGCCGGCAGGCGAGGGGTGCCCTCGCGGGTGCAGTCGCAGCGGTGGTACTCGCCGCTGTCGACGTTGTACAGGGTCATGGCGCCACCCCAGACGCAGCCGGTGTCCAGGGCGATGACGCCCGGCGCATCGACGCGGCCTTCAAGGGCGGCCCAGTGGCCGAAGATGATCTTCACATGGCGCGCACGGCGGTCGGGGTGGTCGAACCATGGCTTGTAGCCTTTCGGTGCGCTGTCTGCGCCTTCCTTGGTCTTGAGGTCGAGCTTGCCGGCGGCGGTACAGAAGCGCATGCGGGTGAAGTAGTTGGTGATCACCCGCAGGCGCTCGACGCCGGTGAGATCCTTGCTCCACTTGTTCGGTTCGTTGCCGTACATGCCGTCCAGGTAGAGCTTCAGGCGATTGTCGTCGCGCAGCACTTCCTCGACTTCAGCGGCCAGCTCCAGCGCTCTGCCCAGGGTCCATTGCGGCGGGATCCCGGCATGAACCATGGCGATGCCACGGGGCTCGTCGTAGTGCAGCAGCTTCTGCTGGCGCAGCCAGTCGAACAGTTGGTCGGCGTCCGGCGCTTCGATGATCTCGCGCAGGGTGTCGCTCTTCTTCAGGCGTTCGACGTTATGCCAGGCCGCCAGCAGGTGCAGGTCGTGATTACCCAGCACGCACACCAGGGCGTGGCGAATGGAGTACAGGTAACGCAGCGTTTCGAGCGACTCGGGGCCGCGGTTGACCAGGTCACCCACCAGCCACAGGCGATCGACGGCAGGGTCGAAGCGTACGCGTTCGAGCAGGCACTTGAGCGGCTGCAGGCAGCCTTGCAGGTCACCGACCGCGTAAGTGGCCATCAGTGCAGGGCCCCGGGAACGGCCAGGCGGAAGGGCGCGATTTCGGCATCGAAGCGTTTACCGTCTTCGGCGAACATCTGATAGCTGCCCTGCATGGTGCCGACGCGGGTGGTGATGACCGCCCCGCTGCTGTAGGTGTGGCTCTGGCCCGGCTCGATCAGCGGTTGTTGGCCGATCACGCCGGCGCCGCGCACTTCCTCGACTTCGCCATCGCCATTGGTGATCAGCCAGTGACGCGACATCAGCTTGGCCTTGACCGTGCCGTTGTTCTGCACGGTGATGGTGTAGGCGAAAGCGAAGCGACTGTTTTCGGGGTCGGATTGTTCTTTGAGGTAGCGGGTCACGACGCTGACGTCGATCTGGTAGCGGGGGTCGGACATGCAAGGGCCTTGGGCGAACTGACGCAATAACGCAGTCTAGGCCATTGGCGGGGGGGAGGGCCAGTCATGGCTGATCGCAGGGCAAGCCCGCTCCCACGGGAGCGAGCCTGTGTTGCGAGGCGGGGTCAGCCTTGCTGCTCGGCGAGCTTGTCGGCCAGGCGCACGAACGCTGCCAGGTCCAGTTGCTCGGGGCGCAGGCTGCCATCGACGCCAGCGGCCTCGATGGCCTGGCTGTCGAGCAGGCCCTTGAGCGTGTTGCGCAGGGTCTTGCGGCGCTGGTTGAACGCTTCGCGCACGACACGCTCCAGCAGCAGCGGGTCCTTGGCCGGGTGTGGCAGCACTTCATGGGGCACCAGGCGCACGATGGCCGAATCGACCTTCGGTGGCGGGTTGAAAGCGCCGGGCCCTACGTTGAACAGGTGTTCCACGCGGCAGTGGTACTGCACCATGATCGACAACCGCCCCCAGTCACCACCGCCAGGCCCTGCGGCCATGCGCTCGACCACTTCCTTCTGCAGCATGAAGTGCATGTCGCGGATCAGGTTGGCGTGTGCCAGCAGGTGGAAGATCAGTGGCGTGGAGATGTTGTAGGGCAGGTTGCCCACCACTTTCAGGCTGCGTTGCGGTACACCCAGCTGATTGAAGTCGAACTTCAGGGCGTCGCCCTGGTGCAGGCGGAAATTGTCACGCCCGGCGAACTTGTGTTGCAGGATCGGCACCAGGTCCTTGTCCAGCTCCACCACGTCCAGTTGTGCGCCGCTGTTCAGCAGGCCCTCGGTGAGGGCGCCCTGGCCAGGGCCGATTTCCAGCAGGTTTTCGCCGGCCTTGGCGTGGATCGCCCGCAGGATGCGGTCGATGATTCCGGCGTCATGCAGGAAGTTCTGGCCGAAGCGCTTGCGCGCCCGGTGTTGGTAATGCTCGGTCATGGTCGGTTCTCGGCCATCTGGTAGGCGGTTTCCAGGGCGACGCGCAGGCTGCCGGTGTCGATCTTGCCGGTACCGGCCAGGTCCAGGGCGGTGCCGTGGTCGACCGAAGTACGGATGATCGGCAGGCCCAGCGTCACGTTGACCGCGGCGCCGAAGCCCTTGTACTTGAGTACGGGCAGGCCTTGGTCGTGGTACATCGCCAGCACCGCGTCGCAGTGCTCCAGATATTTTGGGGTAAACAGGGTATCGGCCGGTAATGGTCCGCGCAGGTCCATGCCTTCGGTACGCAGGCGCTCCAGTACGGGCTCGATGATGTCGATTTCTTCGCGGCCAAGGTGGCCGCCTTCGCCGGCATGCGGGTTGAGCCCGCAGACCAGGATGCGTGGTTTGCCGATGCCGAACTTGTCACGCATGTCCGCATGCAGGATGCGGGTCACGCGCTCCAGGCGCTCGGCGGTGATGGCGTCGGCAATGTCGCGCAGCGGCAGGTGCGTGGTCACCAGGGCCACGCGCAGGCCGTGGGTGGCCAGCATCATCACCACCTGTGCGGTGTGGGTGAGGTCGGCGAGGAACTCGGTATGCCCGGAGAAGGCGATACCGCTCTCGTTGATCACGCCTTTGTGTACCGGGGCGGTGATCATCCCGGCAAAATGCCCGTCGAGGCAGCCTTGCCCGGCGCGTGTCAGGGTATCCAGCACGAACGCGGCGTTGGCCTTGTTCAGTTGCCCGGCGGCCACCGGCGCGGCCAGGGGTGTATCCCAGACGTACAGGCTGCCGGCAGGGGCAGGGTGTTCGGGCAGGTTGTCCGGGGTGACGGCCAGCAGGCTGACGGCCAGGCCCAGCTGCGTGGCCCGCTCGGCGAGCAGGTCACGGCTGGTGATGGCGATCAGGGGATGGGGCTGGGCCTCGGCGGCGAGCAGCAGGCACAGGTCGGGGCCTATGCCGGCTGGCTCGCCGGGTGTAACGGCGAAGCGCAGGGGCTTCACTGGGTGGCCTGGTCAGCGCCAGGCAGCTTGACTTCTACGTAGGCCTCGTCGCGGATCTGGCGCAGCCAGGTCTGCAGCTCTTCGTCGTACTTGCGGTTGCGCAGGACGCTCATGGCCTGCTGCTCACGGGCTTTTTCGGTGCTGTCGGTGGCGCGGCGGCCCAGCACTTCCAGCACATGCCAGCCGTACTGGGTACGGAACGGCTTGGTCACCACGCCTTGTTGGGCGTCAGCCATCTGCTCGCGGAATTCCGGGACCAGGCTGTCCGGGTCGACCCAGTTCAGGTCGCCACCGTTGAGTGCCGAGCCTGGGTCTTCCGAGAAGCTCTTGGCCAAGGTGGCAAAGTCTTCGCCGCTGGTGATCCGGTCGTACAATTTTTCAGCGAGCTCCTTGGTGGCGGCTTCGCTGCGGATCTCGCTTGGCTTGATCAGGATATGACGCACATGCACTTCGTCACGCAGCACGCTCTCGCTGCCACCACGTTTCTCCTCGAGCTTGAGGATGATGAAACCGTTGGGGATGCGAATAGGCTGGGTGACGTCGCCGACGCCCATGCTGCTGAGCATCTTGGCGAAGTCCGGTGGCAACTGGCCGGCTTTACGCCAGCCCATCTCGCCGCCTTCCAGGGCGTTCTCGCTGGCCGAGCGTTCGATGGCCAGCTTGCCGAAGTCGGCGCCCTGCTTGAGCTGCTGGTAGACCTGGCCAGCCTGCTGGGCTGCCGCCTGGATCGCCGTGGAGTTGGCGCTTTCCGGGGTCGGGATGAGGATGTTGGCCAGGCGGTACTCTTCCGACATCTGCATCTTGCCGAGGTCGGAATTGAGGAAGTTCTTCACTTCCTGCTCGGACACCTGGATACGTTCGGCGACACGACGCTGACGCACGCGGCTGATGATCATCTCGCGCTTGATCTGCTCGCGGGCGTCATCGAACGACAGGCCGTCATGGGCCAGGGCAGCACGGAACTGCTCGGGCGACATGCCATTGCGCTGGGCAATGGTGGCGACGGCCTGGTTCAGCTCTTCGTCAGTGATGCGGATGCCCGAGCGCTCGCCGATCTGCAGTTGCAGGTTCTCGACAATCAGGCGTTCCAGTACCTGCTGCTCCAGCGCGCCAGCCGGCGGCACGCCGCCACCGCGCTTGGCGATGGTCTGCTGGACCTCACGCACGCGCTGGTCCAGTTGGCTCTGCATGACCACGTCGTTGTCGACGATGGCCACCACGCGGTCCAGGGACTGCGGTGCGGCATGCGCCGCGCCACTGAGTAAAACGGCGCCCAGCATCAGCGGGCGCAGACGATCAATAAGCTTGGTCTTCACGTTCACGATAACCTTGAATGCCTTTGTCCAGGAACGACTCAACCTTGTTGCCCACTACACCGCCGAGGCCCTTGAGCACGACTTGCAGGAAGATACCGTGGTCGCCCTTCTCGTTGTCCGGGACCGCCTGGCTGAAGTCGTCGTAGTCGATCCAGTAGCGGTTGATCAGGCGCAGCTTCCAGCAGCAGTTGTCGTACTCGAAACCACCCATGGCTTCCAGGGTGCGGTTGCGGTTGTAGTCATGCTGCCAGCGTGCGATCACGCTCCACTGCGGCACGATCGGCCAGATGACCGAGAAGTCGTGCTGCTGGATCTTGTAGTAATCCTTGATGTAGCCAGGCTGGCCCGGCGTGCCGTAGTCACCGCCACCGACTTTCCAGACACCGGTCAACTGGTCATAGGTGATCAAGTCGTTGCGGTAGCGGTAGCCGAGGTTGACGATCTTGTTCGGATTGTCTTCAGGCTGGTAGTGGAACATCGCGCTGCCCGAGCGGGTGCTGCGGCTGTCCGGGTCCCAGTTGAAGTCCGAGTTGAAGCGCCAGTCGCGGTTGAAGGCGTACTCGTATTCCAGTGCGTACGGCGAGACATCCGACAGGCTGTCCTTGCGGGTGCTGTAGTCGATGCCTGGCAGCTGGACCTTGCGGTCCTTGAAGTAGAACGCCTGGCCAATGCTGAAGCGTTGACGCTGGAAGCCATCGTCTTCGATCCAGCGGTTGGTCACGCCCAGCGACAGCTTGTTTTCGTCGCCGATGCGGTCGGTGCCGCTGAAGCGGTTGTCGCGGAACAGCGAGTTGTAGTTGAACAGGCGCTCACCCGTGTCGAAGATCGGGATGTCCTTCTGGTCCTTGTACGGGACGTAGAGGTAGAACAGCCGCGGCTCGAGGGTCTGGCGGTAATTGGTGCCGAACATCTGGGTGTTGCGGTCGAAGTACAGGCCGCTGTCGACGCTGAAGATCGGGATGTCGCGGCTCAGCGAGCTGTTATAGCTGCCATAGCCTGGAAGGCCCGACTGGGTGATCGCTTGGGCCTTGCCCTGGCTGTCCAGGTCGAGGTCGTAGCGGGTGACGGCGTACTTGAGTTTCGGCTTGAGGTAGCCGTAGCTCGCTTCCATCGGCAGGCTGATGGCCGGTGCCGCGTTCAGGCGGGTACCGTTGGCACGGGCGATGCCGGTGACACTCTCGTCAAGGCGGCGGCCGCCCAGGACATTGCCGTCAGCATCGGTCACGAGGCCGAGCGAAGCGTCCGGGTTGCCGTCCTTGTCGAACACCAGGTCGTTCTTCAGGTCGCGCTCGAAGCGAACGGCTTCGGTCTCGTAACTGAGGTCGAACCCGGCCGGATGGTACGGCAGCATGCCGTTGAGCGAGAGCTGCGGAAGCTTGTCGTAGGGCGTGATCTGCGAGATCGTCGCCATCTCGTAGGCGTGCACGTTCAAGCGCGCGGTGTAGTCGTCGCCGCGGTAGTTCAGCGTGCCGCGCTGGTTGACGTAGTCCCGGCTCTCGACACCGATCTGGTCCGACTCCAGGTCCTGGAAGTAGAACGGGTCGCTGATGTCGGTGTAGTCCACCTCGCCCATCAGGCGATCATCCAGGCCGCCTTTGTGCTGCCAGTTGATCATCCAGCGTTCTTTCTTGTAGTCCGTCTGCAGCTTGCGGTCGTCGTCCTGATCGCTCAGGTAGGCGCCACCGAACTGACCTTCGCTGGATTTGGTCAGGTAGCGGAACTCGCCTTCCATGAGCATGCCGCGCTTGGCCATATAGCGCGGGTACAACGTGGCGTCGTAGTTCGGCGCCAGGTTGAAGTAGTACGGGGTGACCAGCATGAAGCCGGTATCGCCGCTGCTGCTGAACGATGGCGGCAGGAAACCGGACTGCCGGCGATCATCGATCGGGAAGTAGATGTACGGCGTGTAGAAGACCGGGAAATCCTTGACCCGCAGCGTGACGTTGGTGGCAGTACCAAAGCCGGTGGCCGGGTTCAGGGTGATGTTGTTGCCCTTGAGCTGCCATGCGTTGCTGCCCGGCTCACAGGTGGTGTAGGTACCGTCCTTGAGGCGGATGATCGCGTTTTCCGCGCGCTTGGCGTACAGCGCATTACCGCGGATGTGCGATTTGTGCATCACGTATTCGGCGTTGTCGACCCGGGCTTCGCCGGTGTCGAGCTGAATCTGTGCTTCGTCGCCGACCACCAGGGAGCCGTTGTCACGGATCTTGACGTTGCCCTTGAGCTCGCCACGGTTCTCGGCCTGGTACAGGTTGGCTTCGTCCGCTTCGGCCTGCATGCTGCCCTGGCGCATGACCACGTCACCGGCGAGGGTGGCGATCTGCTGCTCCTGCTGGTACTTGGAGACCTTGGCGTTGATGTAGGTCGGGGCTTCGTCCTTGGGCGTGGTGTCATCCATGCCTGGGCGGGTTGGCTCGATATAGGCGCCACCGCAGTACGGGCCGGTCTCGGCCAGTTGCGCGGCCGTGAGCTTCTCGCGGGGTACCCAGTCGAGGTGGCTGTAGTCTTCGCTGCGCGATTTCAGGGCGCGGCCCTTGCTCTCGGTAACCAGCACTGGCTTGTCGGCCTGTTCCTGGGCTACTTGCTCCGGTGTTTCACCACCGGAGCTGGCGGCAGCGGCACCCGGATGAACCGGGCGAGGCGGCAGGTTACTGGCTGCCTTGGGCTTGCAGTCCCAGCCACCGGAAGCGGACACTTGGCAGTCGAACTGCTCGGCTGCTAACGCATGCGGCATGGCCAAAGGTTGCAGGGCCAGCAGACCGCCAGTGACCAGCAATGGAAACTTTCTACGAAACGCGGGGGATTTCAATGCCATCTTATTAGTCCGGGCTTCCTGCGTGCCATCTGCCCGCGTGTGGGGGCCGCACGCCTCTCGATGGTCTGAAAAAGATGCTGGATAATAAAGCATGACCCGCTTGACGGCTAGCGCCGTCGGAGACCCTTGTAATGCCCGACCACGATGTACGTCTGCAACAACTGACTGCCTGGCTCGCCGAGCAGCTCGAGATTCTATTTCGCACCAACGGCTGGGGTGACCTGCCCGCCGGCAGCCTGACCGCCGCCAGCAGCGATGCGAGTTTCCGCCGCTACTTCCGCTGGGAGGGCGCCGGCCACAGCTTCGTGGTCATGGATGCGCCACCGCCCCAGGAAAACTGCCGCCCGTTCGTTGCCATCGACCACTTGCTGGCCAGTGCCGGCGTGCATGTGCCGCAGATCCATGCCCAGGACCTTGAGCGCGGCTTCCTGCTTTTGGGCGATATGGGGCGCCAGACTTACCTGGACGTCATCGATGCCGACAACGCCGATGCCCTGTTCAAGGACGCCATCGACGCACTGCTGGCGTTCCAGCGCCTGCCAATGGACGCCCCGTTGCCCAGCTACGACGATGCGCTGCTGCGCCGCGAAGTCGAGTTGTTCCCGGAGTGGTACGTTGGCCGCGAGCTGGGCGTGAAGCTGACCGAAGCCCAACAGGCCAGCTGGCAGCGGGTCAGCCAGCTGCTGATCGACAGCGCCCTGGCGCAACCTAAAGTGCTGGTGCACCGCGACTACATGCCGCGCAACCTGATGCAAAGCACGCCGAACCCAGGGGTGCTGGATTTCCAGGACGCAGTCTACGGCCCGGTCACCTACGACATCACCTGCCTGTTCAAGGACGCGTTCCTCAGCTGGCCCCAGGCCCGCGTCGAGGGCTGGCTTGGCGATTACTGGCAAAAGGCCCAGGCTGCCGGTGTTCCAGTACAGCCGGCATTCGAGGACTTCCACCGCGCCAGCGATCTGATGGGGGTTCAGCGCCACCTCAAGGTGATCGGTATTTTCGCCCGCATCTGCCACCGTGACGGCAAACCGCGCTACCTCACTGACGTACCGCGTTTCTTCGCCTATATAGATGAAGTGATTGGTCGCCGTCCGGAGTTGGCCGAGCTGGGCGCGCTGATCAGCGAACTTCAGGCCGGGGCCCATTCATGAAGGCAATGATCCTCGCGGCGGGCAAGGGCGAGCGCATGCGCCCACTGACCCTGCACACCCCAAAGCCGCTGGTGCCGGCCGCCGGCAAGCCATTGATCGAGTACCACCTGGAGGCGCTGGCCCGCGCCGGCTTCACCGAGGTGGTCATCAACCATGCCTGGCTCGGCCAGCAGATCGAGGATCACCTGGGCGATGGCAGCCGCTTCGGCCTGCGCCTGCGCTACTCGCCGGAAGGCGAGCCGCTGGAAACCGGCGGCGGCATCTTCAAGGCTCTGCCGCTGCTGGGTGATGCACCGTTCGTGCTGGTCAACGGCGATATCTGGACCGACTACGACTTCAGCGCGTTGCAGGCGCCGTTGCAGGGGCTCGCGCACCTGGTGCTGGTAGACAACCCTAACCACCACGGGCGAGGCGACTTCCGTCTGCTGGGCGAGCAGGTAGCTGATGGCGATGACGCGCCCGGGACCCTGACTTTCAGCGGTATCTCGGTGCTCGACCCGGCGCTGTTCGACGCTTGCCAACCCGGCGCCTTCAAGCTCGCACCGCTGTTGCGCAAGGCCATGGCTGCGGGCCAGGTGAGTGGCGAGCACTACCAGGGGCACTGGGTCGATGTCGGCACCCTCGAGCGCCTGGCCGATGTCGAACGCCTGATCGGCGAGCGCGCCTGACATGTGGTGGCCAAGCACAGTGATTGGTGCCGGGGCCGGTTTCGCCATGGCCAGTATCCCCGGGGCTTTGCTTGGGGCGCTGCTGGGCCAGGCCATGGATCGGCGCCTGCGTCTGCAGGGATGGGACGACATGCGCGAGCGCCTTGGCGGGCGCCCGGCGCTGCGCGACGAAGAGTTGCTGTTCGTGCTGCTTGGGCGTCTGGCCAAGAGCGATGGTCGGGTTGCCGAGGGGCATATCCAGCAGGCGCGCCAGGAAATGACCCGGCTGGACCTGGCGGAGCCCGCGCGGCTGCGGGCGATTGCCGCGTTCAACCGGGGCAAGTCGGGCAAGGGGCGGCTGGGCCATTACCTGCGCCGGATCAAGTTGCAGCCGCATGCCGCCGAGGGCACCTTGCGCGCCTGCTGGCGAATGGTCTGGGCGGATGGCAAGGCCGGCCGGCATGAGCACGACCTGCTGCTGCGGTGGGGCGAGCAGTTGGGGCTCAGCCGCCAGCAGGTGCAGGCCCTGGCCAAGGAGTACGAGCCACGGCGCTCGTCCGTCGAGGGCGGTGTGATGACCTATGCCGGCGCCCTGCGGCTGCTTGGGGTGGAGCCGGACACCGAGGCTGACAAGGTCAAGCAGGCCTATCGGCGACTGCTCAGCCGGCACCATCCGGACAAGCTGGTGGGCAGTGGTGCCAGTGAGGCCAAGGTGCGCGAGGCGACCGAGCACACGCGCGAGCTGCATCAGGCCTATGCCCTGATCCGCAAGCGGCGGGGCTTCTAGCGAAGCTATCGCGGGGCGCCGATGTGACTTGCCCCGCGATGTTCGTCACTGTTCCTGCGGTGTCAGCCAGCCGCGAACCCGGCGCAGCAACTGCTCTTGCTCCGCTGCCTTGTTGCCCGGCACGGCCATCAGCGAAAGCTGGCGGTACCCGCTGTCCTTCTGCCGCTTGCTGGCCTGCAGGCGCTGCTCGGCGGCCAGGCGGTCCTGGGGGCGCGTAGCGTAATAAAGGTCGGCGGTCGGCACTTTCAGGGTCGGGGTCAGGCTCAGCAGGTCGTGCTCGACCCGTGCGGGCGTCTGTGCCGCGACCATCACCAGTTTCTGTACCTCTGGCGGCTGTTTCTCGCTGAGGTAGCGCGCCGCCCAGTAGGCGCCGCTGCCGTTGCCCAGCAGCACGATGCTGCGTGCCTGCTGTTGTTGTGCATAGGCCACGGCGGCATCCAGGCGGGCGAAGATGCGCTCGGCGTCGTCCTGGTCGGTGTGTTCGTCGGCCTTGGCGGCGTCGGTGCTTTCGGCGGTGTCGGTCTCGGCGGCAGTGGCCTGGGCAACGTTGGCGTTGGCGTCTGCCGGCGTATCCTTGGTCGGCGCCGTTTCACCCGCGGCCTTGGCCGGTTCTGCGGCGGGCTTGGCCTCGGCGCGCGCCTGCGGGCGTTCGGCCAGCAGGTCTGGAAGGCTCACGCTCAAGGTGTGCCAGCCGACATCGGGGAAGCCGCGGCGCAGCGGCCCGACCGTGGTCGGCCAGTCGGCGCTTTCGCCGGCACCGGGGACGATGATCACCGCACCTTTCGGGTCGCTGTCGTTGGCCGGCTTCCACAGCGCCAGGAAGTGTTCACCGTTGGCCTGCAGGGTCTGCTGCTCGGCCTTGGGCACCTGGCGCTCGAGGGCCAGGGCATCGTCCTGGCTGCGTTCGGCCAGCGCCGGGCGCACTACGGGGGCAGGGGCGGCCTCGGCGGCGGCATCGGTTTTTTCGGCATCGGCCGCTTGCGCGCCGAGGGGCAGGAGCGAGGCCAGGCAGAACATGGCCAGCGTCGTGCGATAGAGTGTGAGCATGGATCGGTCCAAGGCCATAAAGTTACCGGCAGCCTAATAGTATTTGTCCGCGACGGCCACGTCAGGTGGCCGTCCTTGCCAAGACGAGCGTAGAGATGAAGCGAGTGCGTTGCCTGTGGGTTATCGGCTGGTTGTGTCTACCCTTGATCGCTTTGGCGCGCCCGGAGGCGCCGCCTTCGGTAGTGCTGGAGCCCGCCCAGCAACAGTGGCTGGAGGCGCATCGCAGCCTGCGGGTCGGCCTGGTGCTGCAAGCGCCCTATGCCCAGTTCGACCGGCGTTTGCAGCAGTTCTACGGGGCCAACGTCGAGCTGGTCAGTGCGCTGGCCCAGGCCCTCAGGCTCGATCTGACCTGGCGCGGTTTCACCGATGAAGCGGCCCTGGAGCACGCGCTGCAGGCTGGCGAGATCGATTTCGCCCCAGGCCTGACCCAGACCCCCGCCAGCCTGCGCAACTGGTTGTTCAGTGACCCATACATGCGCGTGCCGCAACTGGTGGTGGGCCTGCGCAGCGGTGCGGTGGCGGTGGACCTGGAGAAGCTCAGCGCCAACGACCGAGTGGCAGTGCGCATGCCGTCCAGGCTCGCCGACTACCTGCGCGGCAACTACGGCAACCTCAACCTGCAGGGCGTGCCCAACGAGCGTGAGGCCCTGCAGCTGGTGCTGGGCGGGCAGGCCGGTTTTGCCGTGCTGGACGAGGCCCAGCTCAGTCGCCTGTCCCGCGAGAGTGAGTTTGGCGAGCTGGCCGTGGTCGGTGACATCGGCCTGCCGCAATTGTTACGGGTGGGTTCGCGGCGCGACTGGCCGCTGTTGGCCGACGTCCTTGAGCGAGGGCTGCAGGCCATGCCGGCCAAGGACCTCGAGCAGATCCACCAACGCTGGCTGCAACCGAAATACCCGCGCTTCTCTGAATCGCCCGGCTTCTGGCAGAACCTCGCCTTGCTGTTCGGCCTGTTGCTGTTGTGCGCCTTGGCCACGCTGGTGTGGCAGCGTCGCCAACAGCGAGGGCTGGAGCGCGGCTTGCTGGCAGCCCGCGAGAGCCTAGCCGAGCGCCAGACCCGCGAGCAGGCGCTGCGCCTGAGCCAGTTTTCCATCGACCAGAGCACCGTTGGGATTCTGTGGGTCAACTGGGACAGTCACGTGCGCTACGCCAACCACGCCGCCGAACGCATGCTCGGTTTTGCCGAGAGCGCCTTGCTTGAGCGCCCGCTGATCGACATCGAGCCCACCCTGGCCATGGACCGCTGGCTGGCGCTGTGGAAACGCGCCCGTGGCGGCGAAGGCGAGTTGCAGTTCGAGAGCCAGTGCCGCTGCGCCGACGGCAGCTTGCTGCCGGTCGACCTGTCGTTGTCGTTCCTGCGCTTTCGCGATGCCGAATACCTGGTGGTGTTCCTCACCGATGTCACCGAACGCCGCCGGGCATTGGCCGCCCTGCGCGAAAGCGAAGCGCGGCTCAAGGGGATTGCCGGCAACGTGCCGGGGCTGGTGTTCCGCCTGGAGCGCGACGCCGCCGAAGGCGAGTTGGAGTTCCCCTATATCAGTGAAGGCAGCGAAGCGCTGGTCGGTTACACCCCGGCGGCGATCCAGCACCCTGACATGGGCCTGCGCAACCTGGTACATCCGCAGGACCGCGCCGATTATCACCGGGTCCAGGACATGGCCCTGGCCACTGACCAGGACTGGTCGTGGCAAGGCCGCATCCTCACCCGCCAAGGCGAGCAGCGCTGGGCCGACATCAAGGCCACCACCCGCCGTCTGGCCGATGGCCGAGTGGTGTGGGACGGGGTGGTCTGGGACATCACCCAGGGCAAACAGGCCGAGTTGGCGCTGGCCGGGTCCCAGGAGCAACTGCGCGAGTTGTCGGCGCACCTGGAGAGCGTGCGCGAAGAGGAGAAGGCGCGGATTGCCCGCGAGGTGCACGACGAACTCGGGCAGATGCTGACGGTGCTCAAGCTTGAAGTGTCGATGTGCGAGCTGGCGTTCGCCGAGCTGGACCCCGCCCTCAACGAGCGCCTGGCCAGCATGAAACGCCTGATCACCCAGTTGTTCCAGCTGGTACGCGACGTGGCCACGGCCCTGCGCCCGCCGATCCTCGACGCCGGCATCGCCTCGGCCATCGAGTGGCAGGCGCGGCGTTTCGAAGCGCGCACGCAGATACCCTGCCTGGTGCAGGTGCCGGACAATCTGCCACCCTTGAGTGATGCCAAGGCCATCGGCCTGTTCCGTATCCTGCAGGAGGCGCTGACCAACGTGATGCGCCATGCCCAGGCGCACACGGTGCAGATCGATCTGGTGCACGAGGCCGGGCAGTTGCGCATGACCGTGATCGACGACGGCGTGGGGTTTGCCATGGAGGCGGCGCGGCCGACGTCGTTCGGCCTGGTGGGTGTGCGTGAGCGGGTGTTGATGCTCGGTGGCAGCATGAGCCTGGACAGCGAGCCGGGCGAGGGCACCAGCCTGAGCGTGGCGATTCCTTTGAAGCAGGAGAAACAATCGTGATTCGAGTGCTGGTGGCGGAAGACCACACCATCGTCCGGGAAGGCATCAAGCAATTGATCGGCCTGGCCAAGGACATGCAGGTGGCGGGCGAGGCGGGCAATGGCGAGCAGTTGCTCGAGACCCTGCGCCATACGCCCTGCGAGGTGGTGCTGCTGGATATCTCCATGCCTGGGGTGAGCGGCCTGGAGGCGATCCCGCGGATCCGCGCGCTGAACAACCCGCCGGCGATCCTGATGCTGTCGATGCATGACGAAGCGCAGATGGCGGCGCGGGCGCTCAAGGCCGGTGCGGCGGGCTATGCAACCAAGGACAGCGACCCGGCGCTGCTGCTCACGGCCATCCGCCGGGTGGCCGGGGGCGGGCGCTACATCGACCCGGCCCTGGCCGACCGTATGGTGTTCGAGGTGGGCCTGACCGAAACCCGGCCACTGCACACGTTGCTGTCTGAGCGCGAGTTCTCGGTGTTCGAGCGCCTGGCCCAGGGTGCCAACGTCAACGACATCGCCCTGCAGCTGGCGCTGTCGAGCAAGACCATCAGCACCCACAAGGCGCGGCTGATGCAGAAGCTCAAGGTCAACTCGCTGGCGGAGCTGGTGAAGTACGCCATGGAGCACAAGCTGGTGTGAGTGTTCTGGTTGCGACAGGCAATCCACAACTGGAACCTCTGTGTGGGAGCGGCGGTGCGCCGGTGCGACTTGCCCCGCGATGGCGCCGGGCCTCAAGGCTGAGCCATCAGTGCCCATCGCGGGGCAAGCCCGCTCCCACGATCCATTGCGGTGTAGTTGCCTGGGAGCGTCACTCGTGTAGGGCGATCCCTACAACAAGTCTTCCATCCGGATGATGGCATTCTCTCAGTGCCCCCGATTTTCGGGCGTTTGCGCCTCTTCTACTCTTTTGCCTACGCAGTCATTCCAACAAGAAGGTGCAGGGCATGAGCGAGGCGAATTCGAACGAGACGCTGGTCAGCTTCCGTGGTGTGCAGAAGAGCTACGACGGCGAATCGCTGATCGTCAAAGACCTCAACCTGGACATTCGCAAGGGTGAGTTCCTGACCCTGCTCGGCCCCTCCGGTTCGGGCAAGACCACCAGCCTGATGATGCTGGCCGGCTTCGAAACCCCTACCGCCGGTGAGATCCAGCTGGCCGGGCGCTCGATCAACAACGTGCCGCCGCACAAGCGCGACATCGGCATGGTGTTCCAGAACTACGCGCTGTTCCCGCACATGACCGTGGCCGAGAACCTGGCCTTCCCGCTGACCGTGCGCAACCTGAGCAAGACTGACGTCAGCGAGCGGGTCAAGCGCGTGCTCAACATGGTCCAGCTCGATGCCTTCGCCAAGCGCTACCCGGGGCAGTTGTCCGGCGGCCAGCAGCAGCGCGTGGCGCTGGCCCGGGCCTTGGTGTTCGAACCCCAGCTGGTGCTGATGGACGAACCTCTCGGCGCCCTGGACAAGCAACTGCGCGAACACATGCAGATGGAAATCAAGCACATCCACCAGCGCCTGGGCGTGACGGTGGTGTACGTGACCCATGACCAGGGCGAGGCGCTGACCATGTCCGACCGGGTGGCGGTGTTCCACCAGGGCGAGATCCAGCAGATCGCCGACCCGCGCACCCTCTACGAAGAGCCCTGCAACACCTTCGTCGCCAACTTCATCGGTGAGAACAACCGCATCAACGGCACCCTGCTGGCCAGCGATGGCAAGCGTTGCCAGGTGCAACTGGGCCGTGGCGAGCGGGTTGAGGCGCTGGCGGTCAACGTCGGCCAGGCCGGCGAGCCGGTCACCCTGTCGATCCGCCCCGAGCGCGTGCGCCTCAATGGCCACAGCGAGAGCTGCGTCAATCGCTTCTCTGGCCGGGTGGCCGAGTTCATCTACCTGGGCGACCACGTGCGGGTGCGCCTGGAAGTCTGCGGCAAGGCCGACTTCTTCGTGAAGCAGCCGATTGCCGAACTCGACCCGGCCCTGGCCGTGGGCGATGTGGTACCGCTGGGCTGGGAGGTGGAGCACGCCCGCGCGCTCGATCCGATTGCACAAGCCCACTGATGGACTGATGGATTGCTTCACCAACCCTGTACTGTGGAGAGAATAATAATGCGCAAGCAGTTGAAACTGACCGCCCTGGCCCTGGGGCTGTTCGCCGCCGGCCAGGCCATGGCGGCCGACCTCACGGTGATTTCTTTCGGGGGCGCCAACAAGGCGGCCCAGACCAAGGCGTTCTACGAGCCATGGGAGAAGGCGGGCAAGGGCAAGATCGTCGCCGGTGAGTACAACGGCGAGATGGCCAAGATCAAGGCCATGGTCGACACCAAGAGCGTGAGCTGGAACCTGGTGGAGGTGGAGTCGCCAGAGCTGGCCCGCGGTTGCGACGAGGGCATGTTCGAGGAGCTCGACCCGGCGCTGTTCGGCAATGAAGCTGATTATGTCCCAGGCGCCATCCAGCCCTGCGGCGTAGGCTTCTTCGTCTGGTCAACGGTCATGGCCTACAACGCCGACAAACTCAAGACCGCCCCTACCAGCTGGGCCGATTTCTGGGACACCAAGCAGTTCCCGGGCAAGCGCGGCCTGCGCAAGGGCGCCAAGTACACCCTCGAATTCGCCCTGATGGCCGACGGTGTCGCGCCGAAGGAAGTCTACAAAGTGCTGGCCACCAAGGAAGGCCAGGACCGCGCCTTCAAGAAACTCGATGAGCTCAAGCCGAGCATCCAGTGGTGGGAAGCCGGTGCCCAGCCACCGCAGTACCTGGCCTCGGGTGACGTGGTCATGAGCTCGGCCTACAACGGCCGCATCGCCGCTGTGCAAAAAGAGAGCAACCTCAAGGTGGTATGGAACGGCGGCATCTACGACTTCGATGCCTGGGCCATCCCGAAAGGTGCCAAGGATGCCGAAGAGGCGAAGAAATTCATCGCCTACAGCGTCCAGCCCGAGCAGCAGAAGATCTACTCCGAGAACATCGCCTACGGTCCGGCCAACAGCAAAGCCGTGAGCCTGCTGTCGGACGAGGTGAAGAAAGACATGCCGACCACGCCTGAGAACATTGCCAACCAGGTGCAGATCGACGTGGCCTTCTGGGCCGACAACAGCGAGCAGCTGGAGCAACGCTTCAACGCCTGGGCGGCGAAAAAGGAAAGCCTGGGACATTGGGCCACCACGCGGCCCGTCGCCGGCAAGCCGGCTCCCACAGGTAAAGCGTCAAGCCTGAGGGTGTCGCACTACTTGTGGGAGCCGGCTTGCCGGCGATGGGGCGCGCAGCGGCCCCGATTGCAGCTTTACCAGGCTCCCTGTTTCCCTGTTTTCCCGGAGTTCGCCATGGCCATTGCAGTGCCCCTCAACGAAGGCGCAGGTAAAAGCCTCAAACAGCGCCTCAAGCATGCCGAGCGGGTCAACCGCTGGAAGGCCCAGGCGTTGATCGCGCCGCTGGCGCTGTTCCTCCTGCTGGTGTTCCTGGTGCCGATTGCGGCGCTGCTGTACAAGAGCGTCGGCAACCCCGAAGTGGTCGCGGGCCTGCCGCGCACCGTCGAGGCCGTGGCGCAGTGGGACGGCAAGAGCCTGCCCGGCGAGGAGGCCTACAAGGCTCTGAGCCAGGACCTGGCCGAATCACGCAAGAACCAGACGCTGGGCGATCTGTCCAAACGCCTGAACATGGAGCTGGCCGGCTACCGCAGCCTGCTGGCCAAGACTGCGCGGGCGCTGCCGTTCAAGGCGGAGCCTGCTTCTTATAAAGATGCCTTGCAGACGCTGGACGAGCGCTGGGGTGACCCGGCCTACTGGCAGGCGATCCGCCGCAACACCAGCAGCGTCACGCCGTTCTACCTGCTGGCAGCGCTCGATCACCGTATCGACGACCTCGGTGAGCTGGCCAAGGCCACGCCGGACCAGGCCATCTACCTCGACATCTTTGCCCGCACCCTGTGGATGGGCGTGGTGATCACCGCCATCTGCCTGGTGCTGGCCTATCCGCTGGCCTACCTGCTGGCCAACCTGCCCACCCGGCAGAGCAACCTGCTGATGATCCTGGTGCTGCTGCCGTTCTGGACCTCGATCCTGGTGCGGGTGGCGGCGTGGATCGTGCTGCTGCAGTCGGGCGGGCTGATCAACAGTGCGCTGATGGCCATGGGCATCATCGACCAGCCGCTGGAACTGGTGTTCAACCGCACCGGTGTGTACATCTCGATGGTGCACATCCTGCTGCCGTTCATGATCCTGCCGCTGTACAGCGTGATGAAGGGTATCTCGCCCAGCTACATGCGTGCGGCGATCTCGCTGGGCTGCCACCCGTTCGCCAGCTTCTGGCGGGTGTACTTCCCGCAGACCTACGCTGGCGTCGGTGCCGGTTGCCTGTTGGTGTTCATCATCTCGATCGGCTACTACATCACCCCGGCACTGCTGGGCAGCCCGAACGACCAGATGGTCAGCTACTTCGTCGCCTTCTACACCAACACCAGCATCAACTGGGGCATGGCCACCGCGCTTGGCGGGTTGCTGCTGCTGGCCACCGTGGTGCTGTACCTGATCTATAGCTGGCTGGTCGGTGCCAGCCGCCTGCGCCTGAGCTGAGGAGCCTTGTCATGCTGAGCCCCTACATGTCGCCCGTGGAGCGGGTGTGGTTCTACACCTTGCGCATTCTCTGCGGGCTGGTGCTGCTGTTCCTGGTGCTGCCGGTGCTGGTGATCGTGCCGCTGTCGTTCAACAGCGGGAGTTTCCTGGTGTACCCGCTGCAGGGCTTCTCGCTGCACTGGTACCAGGACTTCTTCGCCTCGGCCGAGTGGATGCGTTCGCTGAAGAACAGCATCATCGTCGCCCCGGCGGCGACGGTGCTGGCCATGGTGTTCGGCACCCTGGCCTCGATCGGCCTGACCCGCGGCGACTTCCCCGGCAAGTCGCTGGTGATGGCGCTGGTGATCTCGCCGATGGTGGTGCCGGTGGTGATCATCGGTGTGGCGAGTTATCTGTTCTTTGCCCCGCTGGGGTTGGGCAACAGCTTCATCTCGCTGATCCTGGTGCATGCGGTGCTGGGTGTGCCCTTCGTGATCATCACCGTGTCGGCCACCTTGCAGGGCTTCAACTACAACCTGGTGCGTGCGGCAGCCAGCCTTGGCGCCTCGCCGTTGCTGACCTTCCGTCGGGTGACCTTGCCGCTGATTGCGCCGGGGGTCATTTCCGGGGCGCTGTTCGCCTTCGCCACCTCGTTCGATGAAGTGGTGGTGACCCTGTTCCTGGCCGGGCCCGAGCAGGCCACCCTGCCGCGGCAGATGTTCAGCGGTATCCGCGAGAACCTCAGCCCGACCATCGCGGCGGCGGCGACCCTGCTGATCGCGTTTTCGGTGGTGCTGCTGCTGACCCTGGAGTGGTTGCGTGGGCGTAGCGAGAAGTTGAGGACCCAGCAGCCGGGCTGATTCTGGTGGTGTACAGAGGAAAGCGTGGGAGCGGGCTTGCCCCGCGATGAGATGTTGGATTAACCGATGCCATCGCGGGGCAAGCCCGCTCCCACGTG
>NZ_JBMOWQ010000093.1:0-5852 GCF_049310485.1 Pseudomonas sp. GZD-209 | reverse complement strand
AGAAGCAGGCCCGCCCCCCCTCCCCCCCCCCCCTCCCTCTCCCCCCCCCCCCCCCCCCCCCCCCCCCCCCCCCCGCTCCCACGTGGTGTGGCTTGCCTACCGACTCGCACCCTTGACACCAATCAGCCCTGATCCGCTTCCCTGGGTTACAATGCGCGCCACCGTGATTCTGCCCAACAGGTGCGCCATGCAGCCCTACGCTATTGCCCCCTCCATTCTTTCCGCCGATTTCGCCCGCCTGGGCGAGGACGTCGACAAGGTTCTGGCCGCCGGGGCCGACATCGTCCACTTCGATGTCATGGACAACCACTACGTACCCAACCTGACCATCGGCCCGATGGTCTGCACCGCGCTGCGCAAGTACGGCGTGACCGCGCCGATCGACGTGCACCTGATGGTGAGCCCGGTCGATCGCATCATCGGCGACTTCATCGAAGCCGGCGCCACCTACATCACCTTCCACCCGGAAGCCACCCAGCACATCGACCGCTCGCTGCAGCTGATCCGCGACGGCGGCTGCAAGGCCGGCCTGGTGTTCAACCCGGCCACCAGCCTGGATGCGCTGAAGTACGTGATGGACAAGATCGACATGGTCCTGCTGATGAGCGTCAACCCAGGCTTCGGCGGGCAGAAGTTCATCCCCGGTACCCTCGACAAGCTGCGTGAGGCCCGTGCACTGATCGACGCCAGCGGCCGTGATATCCGCCTGGAGATCGACGGCGGCGTCAACGTTAGCAACATCCGCGAAATCGCCGCAGCCGGCGCCGACACCTTCGTCGCCGGTTCGGCGATCTTCAACGCCCCGGACTATCAGGAAGTGATCGCCAAGATGCGTGCCGAAATGGCGCTGGCACGCGCATGAGCGGCTTCGAGCAGCTGTTCCCGGGGACGCTGCCCAGGCTGGTGATGTTCGATCTGGATGGCACCCTGATCGATTCGGTCCCCGACCTGGCCGCAGCCGTCGACCGCATGCTGCTCGAACTCGGGCGCGAGCCCGCCGGGCTCGACGCCGTGCGTCACTGGGTAGGCAACGGCGCCCAGGTGCTGGTGCGCCGGGCGCTGGCCGGTGGCCTGGACCACGACAGCGTCGACGATGCCCTGGCCGAGCGCGCGCTGGCGCTGTTCATGGAGGCCTACGCCGACAGCCATGAGCTGACCGTCGTCTATCCCGGTGTGCGCGACACCCTGCGCTGGCTGAGCAAGCAGGGCGTGGAGATGGCGCTGATCACCAACAAGCCCGAGCGCTTCGTTGCCCCCTTGCTCGACCAGATGAAGATCGGGCGCTACTTCCGCTGGATCATCGGCGGCGACACCCTGCCACAGAAAAAACCCGACCCGGCGGCGCTGCTGTTCGTGATGCAGATGGCCGGTGTGGCGCCTGCACAGTCGCTGTTCATCGGCGATTCGCGCAGCGACGTGCTGGCGGCGAAAGCGGCCGGGGTGCAGTGCGTCGGCCTGAGCTATGGCTACAACCATGGCCGCCCCATCGACGAGGAATCTCCCAGCCTGGTGATCAGCGACCTGCGCCTGCTGCTGCCTGGTTGCTTAGTCACCGACACTGGGATAACGTTGGCGGACCTTCAAGCCCCGCACAGCAGAGACAACGACGTGGTGGTTACTGGCAAATTCTGGATGAAAGTCATCAAGGCCCTGGCCCGCTGGCGCTGGCGCGCCTGACTTATGCCCGCCGGCGCCTGCCGGCCCGTCCGCTTGCCTGACCCCATTGCTGCTTGCCACGAGGCTACACATGACCCGCGAAGAATTCCTGCGCCTGGCCGCTGCCGGCTATAACCGCATCCCCCTGGCCCGCGAAACCCTGGCCGACTTCGATACCCCCCTGTCGATCTACCTCAAACTGGCCGACCAAGCCAACTCGTACCTGCTCGAATCCGTGCAGGGCGGCGAGAAGTGGGGCCGTTATTCGATGATCGGCCTGCCGTCGCGCACCGTCATGCGTGTGCATGGCTACCACGTGAGCATCCTGCAGGATGGCGTGGAAGTGGAAAGCCATGACGTCGAAGACCCGCTGGCCTTCGTCGAGACGTTCAAGGATCGCTACAAGGTCGCCGACATTCCGGGCCTGCCGCGTTTCAACGGCGGCCTGGTCGGCTACTTCGGCTACGACTGCGTGCGTTATGTGGAAAAGCGCCTGGGCGCCTGCCCGAACCCGGACCCGCTGGGGGTGCCGGACATCCTGCTGATGGTCTCCGACGCCGTGGTGGTGTTCGACAACCTGGCCGGCAAGATGCACGCCATCGTGCTGGTCGACCCCAGCGACGAGCAGGCCTTCGAGCAAGGCCAAGCCCGCCTTGAAGGCCTGCTGGAGCAACTCCGTCAGCCGATCACCCCGCGCCGTGGCCTCGACCTTGATGGCCCGATGGCGGCCGAACCGGCCTTCCGCTCCAGCTTCACCCAGGGTGACTACGAGCGCGCGGTGGACACCGTCAAGGAGTACATCCTCGCCGGTGACTGCATGCAGGTGGTGCCGTCGCAGCGCATGTCCATCGATTTTGCGGCCGCGCCGATCGACCTCTACCGTGCCCTGCGCTGCTTCAATCCGACGCCCTACATGTACTTCTTCAACTTCGGCGACTTCCATGTAGTGGGCAGTTCGCCGGAAGTGCTGGTGCGGGTCGAGGACAACCTGGTCACGGTGCGCCCGATCGCCGGTACCCGCCCGCGCGGCGCCACCGAAGAGGCCGACCGCGCCCTGGAAGACGACCTGCTGTCGGATGACAAGGAAATCGCCGAGCACCTGATGCTGATCGACCTGGGCCGCAACGACGTGGGGCGTGTGTCGTCCACCGGCAGCGTGCGCCTGACCGAGAAGATGGTGATCGAGCGCTATTCGAACGTGATGCACATCGTCTCCAATGTCACCGGCCAACTGGCCGAGGGGCTGACGGCCATGGATGCGCTGCGGGCGATCCTGCCGGCGGGCACCCTGTCGGGGGCGCCGAAGATCCGCGCCATGGAAATCATCGATGAGCTGGAACCGGTCAAGCGCGGCGTCTACGGCGGTGCCGTGGGCTACTTCGCCTGGAACGGCAACATGGATACCGCCATCGCCATCCGCACTGCGGTGATCAAGGACGGCGAGCTGCATGTGCAGGCCGGCGGCGGCATCGTCGCCGACTCGGTGCCGGCACTGGAGTGGGAAGAAACCATCAACAAGCGTCGGGCGATGTTCCGCGCGGTGGCCCTCGCCGAGCAGACCAGCAAACGCTGAGCAGGCCGTGGTCCATGAACCCGGCGGGCCGCCACGCGCCCCCGGAGTCCCCCGTATTCAAGAGGTTCGTTCCAGATGCTATTGATGATCGACAACTACGACTCCTTCACCTACAACGTCGTGCAGTACCTCGGCGAGCTGGGTGCCGAGGTCAAGGTCATCCGCAATGACGAGATGACCATCGCCCAGATCGAAGCCCTCAACCCCGAGCGCATCGTGGTTTCCCCCGGCCCCTGCACCCCGAGCGAAGCCGGTGTGTCCATCGAGGCGATCCTGCACTTCGCCGGCAAGCTGCCGATCCTAGGCGTCTGCCTTGGCCATCAGTCGATCGGCCAGGCCTTCGGCGGCGACGTGGTGCGGGCCCGCCAGGTGATGCATGGCAAGACCAGCCCGGTGGTGCACCGTGACCTGGGCGTGTTCGCCAGCCTCAACAACCCGCTGACCGTTACCCGTTACCATTCGCTGGTGGTCAAGCGCGAGACGCTGCCGGATTGCCTGGAAGTGACCGCCTGGACCGCCCACGCCGATGGCTCGGTCGACGAGATCATGGGCCTGCGCCACAAGACACTGAATATCGAAGGGGTGCAGTTCCACCCCGAGTCCATCCTGACCGAGCAGGGCCACGAGCTGTTCGCCAATTTCCTCAAGCAGACCGGCGGCCGCCGCTAAGGATCGATCATGGATATCAAGACTGCGTTGAGCCGTATCGTCGGCCACCTGGACCTGAGCACCGATGAAATGCGCGAGGTCATGCGCCAGATCATGACTGGCCAGTGCAGTGAGGCGCAGATCGGCGCCTTCCTGATGGGCATGCGCATGAAGAGCGAAAGCATCGACGAGATCGTCGGCGCGGTGTCGGTGATGCGCGAGCTGGCCGACAAGGTCGAGCTCAAGAGCCTCGATGGCGTGGTCGACATCGTCGGCACCGGCGGCGATGGCGCCAACATCTTCAACGTTTCCACCGCGTCGTCGTTCGTCCTTGCGGCCGCCGGCTGCCCGGTGGCCAAGCACGGCAATCGCGCGGTGTCCGGCAAGAGCGGCAGCGCCGACCTGCTGGAAGCCGCCGGTATCTACCTGAACCTCACCCCGGTGCAGGTCGCCCGCTGCATCGACAGCCTGGGTATCGGCTTCATGTTCGCCCAGAGCCACCACAAGGCCATGAAGTATGCCGCCGGCCCGCGTCGCGAGCTGGGGCTGCGTACCCTGTTCAACATGCTCGGCCCGCTTACGAATCCGGCCGGGGTTAAGCATCAGGTGGTCGGGGTGTTCAACCAGGCGCTGTGCCGCCCGCTGGCTGAAGTGCTGCAGCGCCTTGGCAGCAAGCATGTGCTGGTGGTGCACTCCAAGGACGGCCTGGACGAGTTCAGCCTGGCGGCGCCCACCTTCGTGGCCGAACTGAAGAATGACCAGATCACCGAGTATTGGGTCGAGCCCGAAGACCTCGGCATGAAGAGCCAGAGCCTGCACGGCCTGGCGGTCGATGGCCCGCAGGCGTCGCTGGACTTGATCCGTGACGCATTGGGCCGGCGCAAGACTGAGAATGGCCAGAAGGCCGCCGAAATGATCGTGCTCAATGCCGGTGCGGCGCTGTATGCCGCCGATCACGCCATGACCCTGGCCCAGGGCGTGGAACTGGCCCATGACGTGCTGCACACCGGGCTGGCCTGGGAAAAGCTGCAGGAGCTGGGCGCCTTTACCGCGGTATTCAAAGTGGAGAACGAAGCATGAGCGTGCCGACGGTGCTGGAAAGGATCATCGCCCGCAAGTTCCAGGAAGTGGCCGAGCGCAGCGCGCGGGTCAGCCTTGCCGAACTGGAGCGCCTGGCCAAGGCGGCTGACGCCCCGCGTGGCTTCGCCAATGCCTTGATCGAGCAGGCCAAGCGCAAGCAGCCGGCGGTGATCGCCGAAATCAAGAAAGCTTCGCCCAGCAAGGGTGTGATTCGCGAGCACTTCGTGCCGGCCGAGATCGCGGTCAGCTATGAAAAAGGCGGGGCGACCTGCCTGTCGGTGCTGACCGACGTGGATTACTTCCAGGGTGCCGACGAGTACCTGCAGCAGGCCCGCGCCGCGGTGTCGCTGCCGGTGATCCGCAAGGACTTCATGGTCGACCCGTACCAGATCGTCGAAGCCCGCGCCTTGGGTGCCGACTGCGTGCTGCTGATCGTCTCGGCGCTGGATGACGTGAAGATGGCCGAGCTGGCCGCCACGGCCAAGGACGTCGGTCTCGACGTGCTGGTCGAAGTGCACGACGGCGATGAGCTGGAGCGCGCGCTGAAGACCCTCGATACCCCGCTGGTCGGCGTCAACAACCGTAACCTGCACACCTTCGAGGTAAGCCTGGAGACCACGCTCGACCTGCTGCCACGCATCCCCCGCGATCGCCTGGCCATCACCGAGAGTGGCATCCTCAATCGGGCTGATGTCGAGTTGATGGCAATCAACGAGGTGTATTCGTTCCTGGTCGGCGAGGCGTTCATGCGCGCCGAGCAGCCGGGGCTGGAACTGCAGCGGCTGTTCTTCCCTGACCAGGTGAAGAAGACCGTTCAGGCCCTGGACTGATCGAACCGAAGCCGGCGCTTGTTGCCGGCTTTTTTGTGTCTGTATTCGAGGGCCTCATCGCGGGG
>NZ_JBMOWQ010000092.1:0-6116 GCF_049310485.1 Pseudomonas sp. GZD-209 | reverse complement strand
AAAGCCAAGACTCGTGGGAGCGGGCTTGCCCCGCGATGGGCTGCGGCTCAGAGCTCGCCGTAGATACGCTCCACCTGCGCCCGGGCATCGGTGGCCGAGGCCAGCGCCTCGAGGTACAACCCGCGCGCCTCGATCAAGGTGCGTTGGGCATCGAGCACATCGAGAAACGCGAACTTGCCCATCTCGAAGCCGCGGGTCGCGGTGTCCACCGCCTGCTGCGCCGCCGGCAGGATGGTGCGGTCATAGGCCTGCACCTCGCCCATGGCCGTGGCCCACTGGTCGAGGGCACTGCGGGTATCGCTGCGCAGGCGCAACTCCACGGCATTGCGCAGGTCGCGGGCCTGATCGGCGCGGCGCGAAGCGGCCAGCACGTTGCCCTGGTTGCGGTCGAACAGCGGCAGCGGCATCGACAGCCCCACCACATTGACCCGCTCACGGTCCTCGCGGCTGTACTGGCTGCCGACGCTCACGGTCAGGTCGGGGATGCGCTTGGCCTTCTCCGAACCCAGGCTGGCCTCGCCACGCTCGATCTGCGCCGCGGCCAGGCGCCAGTCGGCGGTTTGCTCGACCTTGCCCAGCAACTGCTCGGCCTGGGGTGCCGGGCCAGGTGACAGGTTGCTGCCGTCGAGGCTGTCGAAGCCGGCCCTGGCGCTGCCGGTCAGCCGCGCCAGGGCCTGCCAGGCCACGCTGCGCTGGGTACGGGCACGGCGCACAGCCGCCTCGGCCTGGGCCAGCTGCACCTGGGCGCGGGTCGCCTCGACCGGTGACGACTGGCCGGCCTTGACCCGCCCTTGTACCACCCGCAGCCCGCGCTCGGTCAGGGCCTGGGACTGCTGCGCCAGCTCCAGCGCGGTCTGTGCGCGCAGGGCGGCATGGAAGGCCTGGATCACGTCGGCGCGCAGGCCGTTGCGCTGGCGCTCCAGTTCCAGTTGGGCGACCGTCTGGCCGGCCTGGGCCACGTCGATGCGCGCACCGCGCTTGCCGCCCAGTTCCAGCGGTTGGCTGAGGGTGACGGTGGTGGTGCTGGTATCGCGGCGGGTGTCCTCGACCTCCCAGGACAGCTCGGGGTTGGGGATCAGCCCGGCCTGGCGGCGCTCGCCCTCGGCAATGCCGATCTCGCGGCTGGCGGCGGCGAGTTCGGGGTTTTCGGCGAAGGCGGCGGCGAGCGCCTGGTCCAGGCTCAGGCCCTGAGCGCTGGCGGGGCCGGCCAGCAACAGGCAGAGCAAGGCGATCTTGCGGGGGATGGGCACGGCTTGGGTCCTCGTCGACGCGCGGCGGAATGCGTTGGCGAGGGACTGTAGGGAGCGGTGGTTATCGGGGCGGTGGCGTGAGGATTACAATTTTGTAATCTCGGCGGGCGCCTGGCCTGGATCGTGTGCGGGCCACCGGGTGTAGGGCGACAGCCTTGCAGCGCTCTCAAGATCGAGCGCCGCCCGCGCGGCGCATCGCGGGGCAAGCCCGCTCCCACAGTTTGTTTCGGGCCAGTCTTTCCTGTGCCATCACCTGGTCCGCCTTGTTGGTACGACGCAGTTTCAGTGTGGACGTTGCCGCCGCCCCACATGGCTCAAGGCGTGCACCAAGGCACGCGCCGGTACTTTCACAGGAATAATTGGCCCGAAACAAACTGTGGGAGCGGGTTTACCCGCGAAGCGCCGCGCGGGCGGCGCTCGATCTCATAGGCGCCGCAAAAACACCGGCGAACCCATCCCGGCCCCCACCCAGTCCGATAATCGCCCATTTTCCAGGCCGACCATTTGACGAAACTAACCGGGTAGTACAAAACTCACAACATCCAAAAACAACAAAGCGATACCCCGCCATGACCCCCCGAATCCTCGTGCTCAACGGCCCCAACCTGAACCTGCTGGGCACCCGCGAACCGGCCCAGTACGGCCACGAAACCCTCGCCGACCTGGCCAACCTGTGCGCCACCAATGCCGCTGAACTGGGCCTGGAGCTGGAATTTCGCCAGACCAACCACGAAGGCGAACTGCTCGACTGGATCCACGCCGCCCGTGGCCGCTGCCACGGCATCCTGATCAACCCCGCCGCCTGGACCCACACCTCGGTCGCCATCCGCGACGCGCTGATCGCCAGCGAGCTGCCAGTGATCGAAGTGCACCTGTCCAACGTGCACAAGCGCGAACCGTTCCGTCACCTGTCGTTCGTCTCCAGCATCGCCGTCGGCGTGATCTGTGGCCTCGGCAGCCGAGGCTACAAGATGGCCCTGGCGTACTTCGCCGAGCACTTCAAGGAGCAGGCATGAGCACTCCAGGCATCCTCGCCGGCCTGATCGGCCGTGGCATCCAGGCCTCGCGCACCCCGGCGCTGCACGAGCACGAAGGCGATGCCCAGGCGCTGCGCTACCTGTACCGGCTGATCGACGCCGACCAACTGGGCGTGGACGACAGCGCCCTGGCACAACTGCTCGATGCGGCCGAGCGCACCGGCTTCACCGGGCTGAACATCACCTTCCCGTTCAAGCAGGCGATCCTGCCCTTGCTCGACGACCTTTCGGACGAGGCGCGGGGTATCGGCGCGGTGAACACCGTGGTGCTGCGCGGCGGCAAACGGGTCGGCCACAACACCGACTGCCTGGGCTTCGCCGAAGGCCTGCGGCGTGGCCTGCCGGACGTGGCCAGGCGTCAGGTGGTGCAACTGGGCGCCGGCGGTGCGGGCTCGGCGGTGGCCCATGCGCTGCTGGCCGAAGGGGTCGAGCAGCTGGTGCTGTTCGAGGTGGACGCGGCCCGTGGCCAGGCGCTGGTGGACAACCTTACCCAGCACTTCGGTGTCGGCCGCGCAGTGCTCGGCAGTGACTTGGCCTGCGCAGTGGCCGAGGCCGATGGCCTGGTCAACACCACGCCGGTGGGCATGACCAAGCTGCCGGGCATGCCCCTGCCGGCCACGCTGCTGCATGCCCGGCTGTGGGTGGCGGAGATCATCTATTTCCCGCTGGAGACCGAACTGCTGCGCCATGCCCGGGCCTTGGGCTGCCGCACGCTGGATGGCGGCACCATGGCGGTGTTCCAGGCGGTGAAGGCGTTCGAGCTGTTCAGCGGGCGCACGGCCGATGCCGAGCGCATGCAGGCGCATTTCGCCAGTTTTGACTGAGCGAGCCATCGCGGGGCAAGCCCGCTCCCACGCAAGACAGCAGCGTGGGAGCGGCGGTGCGCCGCTGCGACTTGCCCCGCGATGGGCGTTGCGCGATCAGGCCTTGATATAACGCATCACCGCCTCGCAGATCACCTGCTTGTGGCGCTGCTTGACCTGCTCGTCCGACAGGTCGATCTGGAAGATATCGCCAAAGGTGTGGCGGTTGGACACCCGGTAGAAGCAGAACGAACTCATCAGCATGTGCAGGTCGATCACCTCGATCCCCGGGCGGAACACGCCTTCGCGCTCGCCACGGGCGAGGATCTTGCCCAGTGCATCGAGCACCATGCTGCTCATCTCGCGGATCACCGGCGACTGCTTGACGTACTCGCCGTAGTGAATGTTCTCGGTGCAGACGATGCGCACGAAATCGACGTTGTTGGCATGGTGGTCGAAGGTGAACTCCACCAGGCGCTGGATCGCCTGCTCGGGGGCCAGCGATTCCAGGTCAAGGCTGTGCTCGGTCTTGCGGATATCGCCGTAGAGCTTGACCAGGCACTCGACGTACAGCTGCTCCTTGCTGCCGAAGTAGTAGTAGATCATGCGCTTGGAGGTGGCGGTGCGCTCGGCGATGGCGTCCACCCGTGCGCCGGCCAGGCCCTGCTGGACGAACTCGGTGATGGCGGCCTGGAGAATGTTCTCGCGGGTCTTCTCCGGGTTGTTCTTGCGCGTTTTGCGCACCCCTTCGGCTTCTGGCTGGACTACCGAATCACTCATACCGACTCACAGGCTCATTGTAGGAATCCGCAGGATTATCCGTGAGCCGGGCGGCGCAGGGAAGCGCGCTGTTGGTCGGGTGGTCAGGTTTGGCCCATCTGGACTCATCGCGGGGCAAGCCCGCTCCCACGTGGAGGATGCCGGGGCGGCTTACTGGATCAGCCCGAACTCACGGGAAAGTGCCAGTCTCCCGGGCCCACAGAAAGGTGGGGTGTTTGTGTTCCCCCCGCGATGCCTCACAACACTGTTTTACGCCCTACCCCGCTACGCGCCTTGGCCATCGCGGCCAGACGCACCGCCACGTTGGCCGCGCCGTATCCGGCATAGCCACCCTTGCGCTGCAGGACTTCGAAGAAGAACCGCCCTTCGAACGGTTCGGTGTACACGTGGAACAGTTCGCCGCCCTGGGCATCGCGGTCGTACAGCACGTTGTAGTACGCCAGTTCACTCAAGAACTCATCGTCGAAATCGAAGCGCGCCGCCAGGTCGTCGTAGTAGTTCAGCGGGATCTCCAGCAACGGCACCCCGGCCTCCTTGGCCCGTGCCACTTCGCGGAAGATGTCGTCGCAGTCGAAGGCGATATGGTGCACGCCCGAGCCGCGGTAACTGTTCAGCGCATGGGCAATGGCGGTATTGCGGTTCTCGGAGATGTTCAGCGGCACCCGCAAGGTGCCGCAGTGGCTGCGCAGGGCGCGGCTCTTGACCAGGCCGTAGGGGTCGGGCAGCACCACCTCGTCGTCGGCGGTGAAATCGAACACGCTCTTGTAGAACAGCACCCAGCTGTCCAGCGCCTCGGCGGGCAGCGCCAAGGCCATATGGTCGATGCGCTGCAAGCCGCCACTGGCGGTGGCGCCCTGCTCCAGGCGGAAGTCGGTGTCGTAGATGCTCAGGCCTGCGCCTTCGGGCTCGACCAGGTACAGCAGGCTGCCATCAGGCGCGCGCACGGCAGGGATCTCCCGCTCGTTGGGGCCGACCAGGCCACGGAACGGCTGGCCGCGGTAGGCGGTGGCGCGCTGCAGCGCTGCCGGGCCGTCCTTCACCCGCAACGCGGTGGCGCACAGCGACGGGCCGTGGGCCTCGAAGAAGTTGTGGGCAAACGAATAGGGTTCGGCGTTGAGCACGATATTGATCTCGCCCTGGCGCAGCAGGCGCACGGCCTTGCTGCGGTGCGCGCCGGCCTCGGCGAAACCCAGGCGCTTGAGCCACACGCCCAGCCGCGCGCCGACCGCCTCGTCGACCGCGAACTCAAGGAACTCCACGCCGTCGTAGGCGCTGGCGGCAGGCGGCGCAAACAGCACGCCCGGCTCCACGGCCCGGGCCTCGCGCTCCAGTTGCAGGCGAGTCTTCTCTTCCAGGTACAACAGCGAGCGCAGGCCATCGGCGGCATTCTGCCGAGGGGGCGCGGCGCGGAAGCCGTCGTTGAACACCTCCAGCGACAACGGCCCGCGGTAGCCCGTGGCCAGGATCGGCGCAAGGAAACCGGCCAGGTCCATCTCGCCCTGCCCAGGGAAGCAGCGGAAATGCCGGCTCCACTCCAGCACGTCCATGGCCAGGATCGGCGCATCGGCCATCTGCACGAAGAAGATCTTGTCGCCCGGGATATCGCGGATGGCGCTCGGGTCGCCCTTGAGCGACAAGGTATGGAAACTGTCGAGGATCACCCCCAGCGCCGCGTGGTCGGCCTGGCGCACCAGGTTCCACACCTGCTGGTAGGTGTTGACGTGGCGGCCCCAGGCCAATGCCTCGTAGCCGATGCGCAGGCCACGACGGCCTGCGTGCTCGGCGAGCAGGCGCAGATCGTCCACCAGCAACTGCTCATCGCCCAGGGCATCGGGCTGCACGTTGCTGCACACCAACACCAGGTCGGTGCCCAGCTCCTGCATCAGGTCGAACTTGCGCTCGGCGCGGTCGAGGTTCTTGTGCAGGCGCTCGCGGCGGCAACCCTCGAAGTCGCGAAACGGCTGGAACAGGGTGATGGCCAACCCCAGATCGGCGCACATCTGGCGGATCTCGCGGGGGCTGCCGGCGTAATACAGCAGGTCGTTTTCGAAGATCTCGACGCCGTCGAAGCCTGCGGCGGCGATGGCTTCGAGTTTCTCTGGCAGGGTGCCGCTGAGGGACACGGTGGCGATCGAACGCTGCATGGCGGGTGTTCCTTGTTATTGGGGGTGTGCAATGAACTCATCGCGGGGGGGGGGGAGTACAGGCGGTTACTAATCTCGATGCAGGGGGGTAGCTTGCGCGCA
>NZ_JBMOWQ010000091.1:0-44700 GCF_049310485.1 Pseudomonas sp. GZD-209 | reverse complement strand
TAAGGGAACCCTCCCCCCCCGAGGGGGTTCGGGGTCGTGTTTCCCCCCCCCGCGATCAGCTGGCACGATCGATTATTCGCAGGTAAAGTCGCCCCGGCAATGCACTTTGTACGAAACGGTTAGTTTTTGTTCGATTACCGAACAAAACCCGTTTCGACGAATTGATTCACCCCGCCCCGTGAACAACCATGATCACCAGTCGCAGGCCCGCCGGCCTTTCTTGCTGCCACGCCGGTCGTTCGGCGGAACCTGCGCTGTACAGCCCAACGTCACCACATAATAAGTTCAATAAAACGGGTACCGACCTATGCACAGCTTCCTCGCCCTGCGATCCGCATCGCCACGTTCGTCTTCTCCCCATAGCCCCGTTGCCGTGCCCCGCGCGCGCTGACCACCGGCCCCTGACAAGAACAACGGAGACAACATGGCCCACTCAAGTTCCCAAGCCAAGAAAGCCACCGCCAGCGGATGGATCGGCTCTGCCCTCGAGTACTACGACTTCTTCATCTATGCCCAGGCCGCGGCGCTGATCTTCCCGCAGATCTTCTTCCCCAACACCGACCCGAAGATGGCCATCATCGCCTCGCTGGCCACCTATGGCGTGGGTTACCTGGCGCGCCCGGTGGGTGCCTTCGTGCTTGGCCACTGGGGTGATACCCGTGGGCGCAAGAACGTGCTGCTGCTGTGCATGTTCCTGATGGGCTTGTCGACCATGGCCGTGGGCCTGCTGCCCACCTACCACGACATCGGCCTGCTCGCCCCGGCGCTGCTGGTGCTGCTGCGCCTGGTGCAGGGCTTCGCCGTGGCCGGCGAAATCTCCGGGGCCAGCTCGATGATCATGGAGCACGCCCCCTTCGGCCGCCGCGGCTACTACGCAAGCTTTACCCTGCAGGGCGTGCAGGCCGGCCAGGTGATGGCGGCGGCGGTGTTCCTGCCGCTGGCCTACTTCATGCCCAGCGAAGCGTTCAACGAGTGGGGCTGGCGCATTCCGTTCCTGATGAGCGCCGTGGTGCTGATCGCCGGTTTCATCATCCGCAAAGAGGTGCATGAGACCCCGGCCTTCGTCCAGGAAGAAAAACAGGACAAGGTGGCCAAGTCGCCGATCAGCGAAGCCTTCCGCCACAGCTGGAAGCACATGGTGCTGGTGATGTTCATGGCCCTGATGAACGTGATCCCGGTGGTCGCCACCATCTTCGGCGCGGCCTACGCGGTGCAGCCGGCCTACGGCATCGGCTTCGACAAGAGCGTGTACCTGTGGATCCCGGTGGTGGGCAACATCGTCGCGGTGCTGGTGATCCCCTTCGTCGGCAACCTTTCCGACAAGATCGGCCGCCGCCCGACCATGATCGCCGGCTGCCTGGGCTCGGGCCTGCTGGCCTTCGTCTACCTGTACGCGATCAGCATCCAGAACGTGCCGCTGGCGTTCGTCGCCTCGATCGTCATGTGGGGCATGGTCTACCAGGGCTACAACGCGGTATTCCCAAGCTTCTACCCAGAGCTGTTCCAGACCCGCTACCGGGTTTCGGCCATGGCCATCGCGCAGAACATCGGCACCATGCTCACCGCCATGCTGCCGGCCCTGTTCGCCCTGGTGGCGCCACCGGGTTCGGACAACATCCCAATGGTGGTCGGTGGCCTGGCGTTCTTCATCACCTGCGTGTGCGCCTTTGCCGCGTACCTCGCGCCGGAGACGCACCGCCTGGCCATGGAAGACCTGGGCAATCCGCAGGCCCAGCCCATGGAGCGCGAAGCCTATGAGGCCAGCCGCAAGGGCAGTTTGAAGGCGTTCACTCACTAACAAACCAAGGGCCGCTCAGCGGCCCTTTTGCTATCTGGCACATGCCTTCTGGAAGACGCGCCACTCACCAAAACGGGTGATTTCGGCGATTGCGCGGGTGTGGGAGCATTTCTCCAACCCCAGGGCCCAGGACCGGCGCCCGTTCAAGCAGAGGACCTGCCCCCCGATTGCATCCCCCTTGCGCGACTTCCAAGAAAGAGAAAAAGCCATGAATGCTCCCTTCGCACCGCAACGCCAGACCCAGGACTACCAACAGGCCGACGCCGCTCACCACATTCATGCGTTCCTGGATCAGAAGGCCCTGAACGCCGAAGGGCCGCGGGTGATGGTGCGCGGTGAGCGCCTGAACCTGTGGGACAACGACGGCAACCGCTACCTCGATGGCATGTCCGGCCTGTGGTGCACCCAGCTCGGCTATGGCCGCCGCGACCTGACCGCCGCCGCCGCCGCGCAGATGGACCAGCTGGCCTACTACAACATGTTCTTCCACACCACCCACCCGGCGGTGATCGAGCTGTCCGAGCTGCTGTTCAGCCTGCTGCCGGGCCACTACAGCCACGCCATCTACACCAACTCCGGCTCCGAGGCCAACGAGGTGCTGATCCGCACCGTGCGCCGTTACTGGCAGGTCGTCGGCCAGCCGCAGAAAAAGATCATGATCGGCCGCTGGAACGGCTACCACGGCTCGACCCTGGCGGCCACCGCCCTGGGCGGCATGAAGTTCATGCACGAGATGGGCGGGCTGATCCCCGACATCGCCCACATCGACGAGCCCTACTGGTACGCCGCCGGCGGCGAGCTGACCCCGGCCGAGTTCGGCAAGCGCTGCGCCCTGCAACTGGAAGAGAAGATTCTCGAACTGGGCGCCGAGAACGTCGCCGGCTTCATCGCCGAGCCGTTCCAGGGCGCTGGCGGCATGATCTTCCCGCCCGAGAGCTACTGGCCGGAAATCCAGCGCATCTGCCGCCAGTACGACGTGCTGCTGTGCGCCGACGAAGTCATCGGCGGCTTCGGCCGCACCGGCGAATGGTTCGCCCACGAATACTTCGGCTTCCAGCCCGACACCCTGTCCATCGCCAAAGGCCTGACCAGCGGCTACGTGCCCATGGGCGGCCTGGTGCTGAGCAAGCGCATTGCCGAAGCTCTGGTGGAGCGCGGCGGTGTGTTCGCCCACGGCCTGACCTACTCCGGCCACCCGGTGGCCGCTGCGGTGGCTGTGGCCAACCTCAAGGCCCTGCGCGACGAAAGCATCGTCGCCACGGTGAAGGACGACACCGGCCCCTACCTGCAGCAGTTGCTGCGCGAAACCTTCAGCGATCACCCGCTGATCGGCGACATCCAGGGCACCGGCCTGCTGGGCGCCCTGCAGTTCGCCGAAGACAAGGCCACCCGCAAGCGCTTCGCCAACGAAAACGACCTGGCCTGGCAGTGCCGCACCTTCGGTTTCGAAGAGGGCGTGATCATCCGCTCCACCCTCGGCCGCATGATCATGGCCCCGGCCCTGATCGCCACCCGCAGCGAACTCGACGAGCTGGTGGAAAAGACCCGCATCGCCGTCGACCGCACCGCACGCCTGGTCGGCAAGCTCTGACCTGAACCCGCCGCCCACCCCTGCCAGGGTGGGCGGCTTGCGTGCACGGCCCCGGCCGCCCCCGCCTCAAGTGAAGCTCTCCAGACGGTGCGCGCCCCGCGTGTACCGCGGCGTCCTGTCGTCAATTTCCAGGAGTTCGCAATGCATACAACAACAAATACAGCCGATGCTCACGCCCATCCGTCCCCGTCGCAGGCCGGCGCAAGCGGTCGCTTCCGGCTAACCATGGGCCTTACCGCGCTGGTGCTGTTCGGCCTGGCGTACATGGTGCCGCTGGCGGTGTTCACCACCTACGGCCTGGTCACCCAGATGACCAAGGGCCACCTGCCCACCGCCTACCTGCTGACCCTGGCCGCCATGCTGCTGACCGCCTACAGCTACGGCCGCATGGTCCAGGCCCACCCGTTCTCAGGCTCCGTGTACACCTACACCCGCAAGGCCTTCGGCAGCTACTTCGGCTTCATGGCCGGCTGGACCTTGCTGCTCGACTACATCTTCCTGCCGTTGCTCAGCTACCTGCTGATCGGCATCTACATGGCCGAATACTTCCCCGCCGTGCACGCCTGGGTGTGGGTGCTCGGTTCCATCGCCCTGGTGACCTTCCTCAACCTGATCGGCATCGAATCCATCACCCGGGTCAACTGCGTGCTGGTGGTGGCCCAACTGGTGTTCATCGTGGTCTTCGTCGGCCTGTCGATCCACAACCTGGGCGCCCAGGCCGAGCCGGTTTCGCTGCTCAAGCCGTTCCACCACGAAGGCTTCAACATGCCGCTGATCATGACCGGCGCGGCAGTGCTGTGCCTGTCGTTCCTGGGCTTCGACGCGGTGTCGACCATGGCCGAGGAAACCGCCAACCCCAAGTTCCGCATCCCCCTGGCGATCATGGCGGTGACCCTGTTCGGCGGCCTGCTGTTCTTGATCGTGTCGTGGTGTGCGCAGATGGTGTTCCCCGAGTGGGCCATCTTCAAAGACCCGGACTCCGCCTCGCTGGACGTGATGCGCCGGCTGGGCGGCGAGCTGATGGTCACCGCCTTCACCGCCACTTACGTCGCCGGCTGCTTCGCCTCGGCGATGGTGTCCCAGGCCAGCGTGTCGCGGGTGCTGTTCGCCATGGGCCGCGACGGCGCACTGCCGAAGGTGTTCGGCCGCCTGGTCACCAGGAAGCGCGTGCCCGCCACCGCGATCATGCTGGTCAGCCTGCTGTCGCTGATTGCCCTGTTCATCACCCTCGACACCGTCGCCAACATGATCAGCTTCGGCGCGCTGTTCGCCTTCTCGGCGGTGAACCTGGCGGTGGTCAAGCATTACCTGGTGGACCAGAAACTGCGCGGGGGGCGCAACTGGCTGCTGTATGGCGCAATTCCGGCGCTGGGCTTTCTGACCACCATCTGGTTGTGGACCAGCCTGTCGAGCATGTCGTTCATGATCGGCTTGAGCTGGATGGCGTTGGGGTTCCTGTGTCTGCTGGGGATTACCAAGGCGTTTCGGGTCAAGTTGCCGGCGTTGCAGATGGCGGAG
The DNA here is from genome assembly GCF_049310485.1 of Pseudomonas sp. GZD-209. NCBI lineage: Bacteria > Pseudomonadati > Pseudomonadota > Gammaproteobacteria > Pseudomonadales > Pseudomonadaceae > Pseudomonas > Pseudomonas sp. GZD-209. The sequence goes on along the minus strand of NZ_JBMOWQ010000091.1, from coordinate 39,793 downwards.
TGAGGGCTTGAGTGGGTGAAAACCCAGAGGAGCACATTTGTGCTCCTTTTCGTTTTATGGCGGTTATCAACTTTCGATCCTGAACGGACATCGTTTGCCAATGGCTGCGAATGGCCGTAGGTTGCTTCACCCCTGACTCAAGGACCGAGCCGTGACTGCTTCCCCCGAAAAAATTCTCTTCCTCCCCGGTGCCTCCGGCAACACCCAGTTCTGGTGCCCCGTCGCCGAAGCCCTCGAAACGTCGATTGCCGTGCAGCACATGGGCTGGCCCGGTTTTGGCAATACGCCAGCCAACCCGAATGTCACCTGCCTTGAGCACCTCGCCGCGCTGGCGATCGCAGAGATCGACAGGCCCACAGCCTTGGTGGCGCAATCCATGGGCGGGGTTGTCGCGGTGCAGATCGCACTCGAGCGCCCCGACCTGATCACTCACCTGGTCCTCGCCGTCACTTCGGGCGGCTTGAACCTCCCCGCTCTGGGGGCCGAGGACTGGCGCACGGCGTTCGAGTCAGATAACCCGAACCTGCCACGCTGGTTCCTGGACGACCGCACCGACCTGTCTGCCCGCTTGCAGGAACTGCAGTTGCCGGTACTGCTGCTGTGGGGTGGCATGGACCCTATCAGCCCGCTCGCGGTTGGCCAGCGGTTGGCGCAACTGATACCGGATGCCAGGCTGCAAGTGTTCCCCGAGGCTGGCCATGACCTTGGCCATACGCATGCCAAGGCTGTCGCGCAACTCATCGACAGGCACCTTGTAACGATTGCGGGAACGATCTGACGGGACTATAAGAGCTCAACTTAACTTGAGGCCAATAGCCGTGGCAGCGAAAACAACCACCGACAGCACACGGATGCTTAGCGTGGGTGAAGTCACCCGACGCAGCGGCGTACCGGTGTCCACGCTGCACTTCTACGAGGCCAAGGGGCTGATCGCCAGCACCCGCACGGCGGGCAACCAGCGGCGCTTCCCGGCACTGGTACTGCGCACCATCGCCATCATCAAGGTGGCACAGCGCACGGGCATTCCCCTTGAGGAAATCAAGCGTGCCCTGGGCCGCTACGCCCCCAACAGCAAGCTCACCGCTGCCCAGTGGGGGGAGATGTCATCGGCCTGGCGGGAGGACCTGAACGCGCGTATTCGCACGCTGGAGGCCCTGCGTGACAGCCTCGACAATTGCATTGGTTGCGGTTGCCTGTCGCTGGAGGATTGCCCATTGCGCAACCCGGGGGATGTGTTGGGTCAGGAAGGTGCGGGGCCGAGGATTCTCGAGAAGGGTGGCCGCTCGACTGGCGAGTCTTGATCGCGATGGCCGGCATCGACCATGCTCAAGGCCGCTTGGTGTCCTTCAGGAGATTGCATCGAGGCTACCAGGTGCTCGGCGATGTTTTTGCAGCGCCCTCAAGATCGAGCGCCGCCCGCGCGGCGCATCGCGGGGCAAGCCCGCTCCCACATCTGTTTCGGGCCAATGAGTCCTGTGAAGGTACCGCTGCCCGCCTTGGCGCATATCTTGAGCCCTGCGAGGCAGCCAAGGCGCCCACGCTGAAATTGTGTCGAGCCAACAAGGCGGACCAGGTAATGGCACAGGAGAGACTGGCCCGAAACAAATGTGGGAGCGGGCTTGCCCCGCGATGCGCCGCGCGGGCGGCGCTCGATCTTGAGGGCGCTACAAAAACACCGGCGAGCACCTAGTGGCCCACATGCGATTGCAAGGCAGGCACCTGGAATCCACCCTCACCCCCCCGGCCGCTGCTCAGCAAACAGAACCTGCACCGAATCCAAAAAGTGATGCAGCTCCGGCACCTTGGTATTCAGGCTGCGCGCCCCATCATCCTCCACCCTGATCGCCACATTGCCAGTCTCGAACTGCTCGACCAGCCACTCCACAAAGGCCTCCAATGAACTGGCCACCACGAATTTCTCTTCTTCATCGCGACCAAAATTGATGACCTGCCCCACGCTGCCCTGCTCCGCAGGGTCCAGGTCCACCCCCAGGTGATTGCCGCCATAGTCGTAGGCAAACGGAATCCAGTAACGGTTGGCATAGAGCGGCTTGATGGCACCCGGTGGTACCGAGCTGCAGAAGTCACTGGCCGCCGCCATATCTTCGTCAGACCACTCCTCGACCAGGTCCTTCCACGACGCCCAGTGTTTAAGGGCCTCCGCCAAAGTCAGGAAAGTCAGCCCAAAGAACGGCCCAGTGCTCGCCTCGCCTTTTTGCCCGTCATGCCACCGGTAGAGTGCTTTCAAACCTTCAGGAAAGTGCTGCCCAACCAGCTCTTCGAACTCGGCCAGCGCGGCCTCCGAGCAGCCTGGCGCCAAGTCTGCATGTACTTCGTCCAGGTTGGTTTCCAACCACGTATCCAGTCGCTCTAATACTGCTTTCATCACAAACCCCCTATGGACGAAGGCTTGAGCATAGAGCAGGACCAGGCACAGCGCCTCACCCCTGGCCGGCCGCCTGGGCTGAAGGCTTCAGCTCGCCGATCAACTCCAGCCGCGCGCGCACGATATTGCGGCTGATGTTGAGTAACCGCCCGGTCTGCAACTGGTTGCCGTGGCAATAGCGGTAAGCCGTGCGGAAGATGGTGGCCTCGATGTGCTCGTACAGGTTGTCCAGGTTCTGTTCGTACAGCGCATTGAGCGCTGCCTCCAGGCTCACCTCCAAGGGCGCGGCGTAGCCGGCGGCGGCCGCTGCCGGCAAGTTGGGCCGCAGATCGGCCAGGTTCAGGTCGCCCGGCTGCACGCGCTGGTGGCGGCACACCAGCAGCGCATGGTGCAGGGCGTTTTCCAGCTCGCGGATATTGCCCGGCCACGGGTGGGTGAGCAGCTTGCGCTCGGCCTCCTCGCTCAGGCACGCACGCTGGTAGCCCAGGCGCTGGCAGTGCTCCTCGAGGAAGAACTCGGCCAGCGGCAGGATGTCCCCTGGCCGCTCGCGCAGCGGCGGCAGGCGGATGGTCGCCACGTGCAGGCGGTAGAACAGGTCTTCGCGAAAGTGCCCGGCTACCACCGCGTCGGCCAGGTTGACGTTGGTCGCGGCCACCAGCCGCACATTGATCGGGATCGGCGTGCGTGACCCCAGGCGCACCACTTCGCGCTCCTGCAACACCCGCAACAGCTTGACCTGCATGCCCAGCGGCAAGTCACCGATCTCGTCGAGGAACAGGGTGCCGCCGTTGGCCGCCTCGAACCAGCCGGCCTTGTTGCTGGTGGCGCCGGTAAAGGCGCCTTTTTCGTGGCCGAACAGCTCGCTTTCCACCAGGGACTCGGGGAAGGCGCCGCAGTTCACCGCCACGAACGGCGCCTGGCTGCGCCGGCTAAGGTGGTGCACATGGCGAGCGACCAGCTCCTTGCCGGTACCGGTTTCGCCAATGATCAACGCATTGGCTTCACTGGGCGCCAGCCGCTCGATGCGGCTGAGCAACTCCTGGGAGCGCGGGTCCTTGAAAACCAGCACGGTGGCGCGTACCGACTTGGTCAGTTCACGGGCGTGTGGGTGGGTCAGCTGGGTCATGATCGTTTCCTTACAACGGCGGCGATGAGCGTGCCATGGCGCATCATGCCTCAAGTCCTGTTAGGCCAAATAATTATAAATTCGTCTTTGCATATTCCTTTTTACGCATTGCCAACCCACTGCTGCTCCAGCAGCAGTGCAGCAGCAGCTGCTGCCCCCGAACCAGCAGGCGTGCCGCCTGCAGCCCGCTAAAACCGGCGAAAAAACCCTGGCATGCATCTTGCCGACGCCTTGGCATCGCACTCGTCCAAGGATCGCGCCCATGCTCACTTTCTGCCGTAACGGCCTGCTCGCCCTCGCCTCACTGCTCTGCGCCTGGCCACTCCAGGCCGCGCCCCTGTTACCGGTCAGGATTGCCATCGTTTCCTTCACCCAGGGCGGCCAGCCGGTGTTCGGCGGCATCGCCGGGCGGGTCGTGGAAGAAGGCTGGCTGCAACAGGCCCTGCGCGAGCGCGGCGCCGAGCTGCAATGGCAAGCCCTGCCCCACGCCAACGCCGGCCCGCAGATCAACGAAGGCTTCGCCAACGGCAGCCTGGACTTCGCCGTGCGCGGCGACCTGCCCTCGGTGATCGCCCTGGCCGGCGGCGTGCCGGGCAAGCTGGTGGTGCCCGGCGGCAACGGCGACAACGTCTACCTGGTGGTGCCGGCCCACTCCAGCGCCACCACTGTCGAAGACCTCAAGGGCAAACGCCTGGCCCTGCACCGTGGCCGCCCCTGGGAGTTCGCCTTCAGCCAGTTCCTCGCCAGCAAGGGCCTGAGCCTGGCCGACTTCAAGATCAGCAACCTCAACCCCCAGGTAGGCGCCGCCGCCGTGTCCGCCGGCAAGGTCGATGCCGCCGTGCTGCTCAGCGAAAGCTACCTGCTCGAAGACAAGCAGGTGGCCAAGGTGATCTGGTCGACCAAGCAAGGCAGCAACGACTGGCGCCTGGTCTCCGACCTGTGGGCCACCGACCGCTTCGTCAACGACCACGCCGACCTCACCCAACTGGTCGCCAACGCCTGGGTGCGCGCCGCCGGCTGGATCGCCCAGGAACAGAACGCCGACGCCTTCTACCGCTACGCCTCGCGCGCCGGCACCCCAGAGAGCGTGCTGCGCCGGGAAAGCCAGGGCGACCCGGTGCCGTGGGCGCAGCGCTGGGCACCGAAAACCGACGCCCAACTGCTGGCCCACTACAACGCCCTGAGCCAGTACGCCCTGGACAACAAGCTGGTCCGCGCCAAGGTCGACATCGCCCCGGCGCTGGCCACCCATTTCACCCGCCAGGCCCTGCTCGAACAGAACCTGCAACACACCTGGCCGGCCCTCGACACTGCCCAGAACGCCACCGGAGTTACCCCATGAGCATCGACTTCTTCACCCGCCTGCCGCTGCATGGCGAAACCCTTCACTTGCCCGGCGACCCACGCAACCGCGGCGACTGGCAGGCAGCATCCAACGAAGGCGGCGCAGTCTCCGACTTTGCCGTGGGCGACGACTTCACCTACATCGACTACCTCGGCCAGATCGCCCGCGCCGCCGAAATCAACGGCTTCGGCGGCGTGCTGATGGTCAACGCCCCCAGCGGCGAAGAGCCGTGGACGGTGTGCTCGCTGCTGGCCCGGGAAACCCGCAGGCTCAAGTTCGTCACCGCCTTCCAGCCCTTCCACTTCTCGCCCTTCGCCGCCGCGCAGATGGCCGCGACCTACCAGCGCGCCAGCGGCAACCGCCTGGTGTGGAACATCATCAACGGCGGCTCGGAGGTGATCCAGCGCCAGGTCGGCGACTTCACCGACCACGACGACCGCTACCGCCGCGCCAGCGAATTCCTCGACGTGGTCAAGGGCTACTGGCACAACGAGCAGTTCCACTACCAGGGCACCTACTACCAGGCGGACGGCGGCGGCCTGCGCGGCCCGCAGAAAAAAGCCGAGCTGCCGCTGATCTGCACCGCCGGCTCCTCGGAGGCGGCCCGCGAGCTGGCCGCCAGGCACGCTGATTACTACCTGATGCGCGCCGAACGCCCCGAGGATATCCGCGCCCTGATCGACGATGTGCGCCAGCGCGCCAGCGCCCACGGCAACCCCGGGATCCGCTTCGGCCTGTCGATCGACGTGATCACCCGCCCCAGCGACGAGGAAGCCTTCGCCGAAGCCAAGCGCTATTTCGACGAAGGCATCGCCAAGGGCGTGGTCAAGGCCCTGGCCGCCCATGCCGGGCTGCGCTCGGCGCGCAAGCTGAGCTTCGAACACGAATACGGCGACAAGCACGCAGGCGTGGCCTTCGATGACTTCTTCATCCACCCCAACGTCTGGTCCGGCTTCGGCTACATCGGCCTGCCGCCGGGCATCGCCCTGGTGGGCAGCTACGCGAACGTGGTGGCGCGCATCCGCGAGTACCACGCGGTGGGCATCGACCTGTTCTTCCTCGCCGGCTACCCGCACCTGGAAGAAAGCTACCGCATCGGCGAGCACATCCTGCCGCACTTCCGTCAGCAGCGCCGCCCCGCCAGCCGCCAGGCAGCGGCCAGCAACCCGGGGGTGCCGGCATGATCGAGCGCCCACCTTTCGGCCGGCGTCGCTTCATCGGCGCCAGCCTGGCCCTCGGCGGCCTGGCGCTGGGCGCCGGGCTGCTCGGCGGCTGCGACCAAGCCCCGCGCCCTGCCACCAGCAGCACCGGCGACAGCGGCCCGCGCCATGGCGGGCGCCTGCGCCTGGGCATCATCGACGGCGGCCCCGGCGGCGACCTGGATGCCCACAAGCCCATGGGCGGCGGCATCGTCCGCGGCTTCGCCCTGTACAGCAAACTGTGGGAATGGGACGAAAACATGCTGCCGCGTCTGGCCCTGGCCGAAGAGGCCGAGGTCAGCGCCGACGGCAAGGTGTGGACCCTGCGCCTGCGCCAGGGCCTGGAGTTCCACCACGGCAAGACCATCGACGCCGACGACCTGATCTTCTCGGTGCGCCGCCTCACCGACCCGCAACTGGCCTCGCCCTACGCCGCGCTGTTGCACTGGATCGACCGCGACAACCTGCAAAAGCTCGACAACCGCACCATCCGCGTACGCTTCGTCGACGGCGCCGGCTTCGTGCCGCTGCCGGAAACCTGGGTCAACTTCGGCGGCATCGTGCCGGTGGACTACCACCCGCAAACCAACCCAGTCGGCGCCGGCCCCTACAAGCTGAAAAGCTTCACCCCCGGCCAGCGCTCGCTGTTCACCCGCTTCGAGAACTACTACAAGCCCAACCAGCCCTACGCCGACGAGCTGGAGATCATCGACTTCAAGGACCAGAACGCCCGCCTGGCCGCGCTGCAGGCCGGGCAGATCGACCTGGCCAACGCCCTGGCCGGCGAGCACCTGCGCCTGTTGCAAGGCGTGCCCAACGTGCACACCCTCAGCTCGGTGACCAGCAACTGGCTGAGCTTCGACATGAACACGCAAAAAGCGCCGTTCGATGACGTGCGGGTGCGCCAGGCCTTCCGCCTGCTGGCCGACCGCGAAGAGCTGGTGGCCCGCGCCCTGAACGGCCAGGGCCGGGTGGCCAACGACCTGTACGCGCCCCACGACCCGACCTTCGACCACAGCATTGCCCCGCGCCCCCACGACGTGGCGCAGGCCAGGGCGCTGCTGCGCGAGGCCGGCCACGAGCAGCTCAGCGTCGAACTGGTGGCCGAACAGGACGGCGCCGCCGTGACCTCGGCGCTGGTGTTCGCCGAACAGGCCAAGCGCGCCGGCGTCGACGTCCAGGTGCGCCAGGTCGACAGCGCCACCTTCAACGGCCCCCAGCACACCGAATGGGCCTTCAGCACCGGCGGCAGCATCGGTGCGCCGTTCCTCACCTGCGCCCTGCACGCCGACGCGCCGGTGTCGGTGGCCAACAAGACCCATTTCAACGACCCGCAGTTTGCCGAGCTGTTCCTCAAGGCCCTGGCCGAGCCGGACCTTGCCAAACGCACCCCGCTGGTCCACGCGGCGCAACGAATCCAGTACGAGCGCGGCGGCCTGCTGGTATGGGGCTACGCCAACCTGCTGGACGGCGTCTCCAGCCGGGTGGGCGGCGCGCACGCCGAGAAGACCCTGTTCCCCACCTGGCGCTTCGACCAGTTGTGGCTCAAGGAGCACGCCTGATGCGGCCCTTGCGTTGGCTCACGCTGCGCCTGGGCGGCGGACTGTTGGGGGTGCTGAGCATCAGCCTGCTGGTGTTCCTCGCCATCCGCCTGCTGCCCTCGGACCCGGCACGGGTGATCCTCGGCCCCGGCGCGCCGGCATCGAGCGTGCAGGCCCTGCGGCACCAACTGGGCATGGACCGGCCCCTGGCCAGCCAATACCTGGACTGGCTGGGCAGCGCCCTGCGCGGTGACTTCGGCCAGTCGCTGGATTCCCACGTCGCCGTGGTGCCGCTGCTGGCCGAGCGCCTGGGCGCCTCGCTGGCCCTGCTCGGCGCCTTCGCGCTGCCGGCGCTGCTGCTGGCGCTGGCCCTGGGCAGCCTGCTGGCGCTGCGCCAGGGCGGCCGGCTCGACCGCCTGTGCCTGCCGCTGCTGGCGCTGTTCAAGTCGCTGCCGGTGTTCGTCGTCGCGGTGCTGTTGATCATGCTGCTGGCCACCAGCGTGTTCACCTGGCTGCCGGCCATGTCGCTGCTCGACAGCGAGCGTTCGCCCTGGGCCCAGCCCCGCTACCTGGCCCTGCCGGCACTGACCCTGTTGCTGTCGGCCGCGCCCTACCTGGTGCGCCTGCAACGGACGGCAATGATCGAAGCCTGGAACAGCGACTACCTCGACGCCGCCCGCCTGCGCGGCATCGCGCCCTGGCGCCTGCTGCTGCGCCACGCCCTGCCCAATGCCGTGCTGCCGCTGGTGCAGGGCATGGCCCTGGTGCTCAGCGTGTTCTTCAGCAGCGTGTTGCTGGTGGAAATCGCCTTCAACTACCCGGGGCTGGGCAATCTGCTCAACGACGCCTTGCGCCGCCGCGACGTGCCGCTGATCCAGGCCGGCATCAGCCTGGTCGCGGCCTTCGTGGTGCTGGTCAATCTGCTGGCCGATGCGCTGACGGTACTGCTTACCCCACGGCTGCGCACGGCGGGTTGAGCAACGCCGGCGCAAGGTCCGCCGGGCGCTCCAGCAGCCACCCGGCGTCGAAGGTCAGCACCCGGTTGGCCAGGCTGCGCACCACCTGCGGGTCATGGGTGACGAACAGCACGGCCAGGCCCTCGGCCTGCAAACCTTGCAGCAGGTCGAGGATCGCCACCTGGGTGGCGGCGTCCAGCGCCGAGGTGATCTCGTCGCACACCAACACTTTCGGCCTGCACGCCAGGGCGCGGGCGATGGCGACCCGCTGGCGTTCACCACCGGACAACTCACCGGGGTACTTGCGCAGCACCTCCAACGGCAACGCCACCTTGGCCAGCGCCTCGGCCAAGGCCGCCTGCAATGCCGCACCGGCCAGGCCGAAGCAGTGGCGCAGCGGCGTGGCCAGGCTCTGAGCAATGCGCAAGCGAGGGTTCAGCGCCCGGTAGGCATTCTGGAACACGTACTGCACCGCGCGCCGCTGCCGGGCATCGCGCTTGTCCAGAGGCAAGGGCAGCGGCGCACCCTCCAGCAGCAACTGCCCGCTCACCTCCTCACCCAGGCCAACCAACGCCCGGGCCAGGCTGGTCTTGCCGCAACCAGAGGCGCCGACCAGCGCCAGGCATTCGCCCGCGTGCAAGGTGAAGGCCGCCGCGCTCAGCAAGGCTCGCCCGCCCTGGCGGATCGACAGCCCGCTCACGCTCAGCAGCGCGTCGGCCCCCGGCGCACAAGGCCTGCGCGTCGAGCGTTGCGGCATGGCGGCCAGCAACTGCTGGCCATAAGCATGTCGGGGCTGGCGGAAGAACGCCGTGGCCGTGGCGCTCTCCAGCAACTCACCGTCACGCATCAACAGCACCCGATCGGCCAGCGCCTCGACCAGCCCCAGGTCGTGGGACACATACAGTGCCGCCACCCCGCGCTGCCGGCACAGCCCGCGCAAGGTCTCGAGCACATGGGCCTGGGTGGTCACATCGAGCGCCGTGGTCGGCTCGTCCAGCACGATCAGCCGCGGCTGCAGCACGAACGCCAACGCCAGCAGCAGGCGCTGTTGCTGGCCGCCCGAAAGCTGATGGGCATAACGCCGCAGGAACCCGGCATCGTCGGGTAGGCCGACATCAACCAGGGTCTGGCGCAGCCGCGCCTGTTCGGCGGGGCCCGCCAGGCGCTGATGCGCGCGCAAGGTTTCCAGCAGCAGGCTGCCGATGCGCCGTGCCGGGTTGAGAGCCATGGCCGGGTCCTGCGGCACATAGCCCACCAGAGCGCCACGGGCCTGGCGCAGGGCTTCGCCCTGCAAGCCCAGCAGCGCCTGGCCGGCCACCAGCACCTGCCCTGCACTGACCCTGGCGCCGCGCCTGGCGTGGGCCAACAGCGCCAGGGCCAGGGTCGACTTGCCCGCGCCGGACTCGCCCACCAGGGCAACGATCTCCCCGGCGGCAATGTTCAACGAGATCCCCTTGAGCACCTCGCGCCCCGAGGCCAGGGCCACCCGCAGGCCGCTGACAGTGAGTAGGTGTTCAGACATGGCTACCTTCCTGGAAACAACGGGAAACGCCTTCGGCCAGCAGGTCGCAGGCATAGGCAAACGAAGCGATCAACAACACCGGCAACAGCACCGGCCAAGGCTGCAGGCGCAACCCCATCTGGTTTTCCTGGATCATCAGGCCCCAGTCGGCCGCCGGTGGCGCCACCCCGTAGCCCAAAAAGCTCAAGCCCGAGAGGATGCCGACCGCCCAGGTCAGCAGGTTGCCGTAGTGCACCAACAGCGGCCCGAGCATGTTCGGCAGGATTTCGCCGAGCAGGATCCGCCAGCGCGGCACGCCCAGCAGCCGCACTGCCTCGACGAACTCCTGCCCAGCCAGGGCCAGGGCGCTGCTCCTGGCCAGGCGCAAGGTGCCCGGCAAGAAAGCAAACGCCACGCTCGACACGATCAGCCATGGCTCACGGCCGAGCAACGACACCACCAGCAGCACCAGGATCAAATCCGGAAAAGCCAGCGACAGGTCGGCCAACCACTGCAACAGGCGGTCCGCCCAGCCGCGGCTGAACCCCGCCAGCAGGCCCAGTGCGGTGCCCACCAGCAAGGCCAGGGTGGCGGCGGCCAGGCTCATCAGCACCAGCGAACGACCGCCGGCCAGCACCCGCGACAGCACATCGCGGCCCAGGTAGTCGAAGCCCAGCGGCGCCCCGCTCAGCGCCGGGCCATACACCTCACCGCGCAAGGCGGTGAGGTCATGGGGTGCCAGCCAAGGGCCGCACAAGGCCAACAGCAGGATCGCCGCGAACCACAACAGGCCACGGCGCAACAGCTGCTTTGCCGAACCCTGGGCAACCTGGCGCATGGCTCAGCCCTCCTGGCGATGGGAGCCGTTGAGCGGGGTCACGGCAAAACCGTGGTCCAGCTCCAGCAGCGGGAACAGCAGGTCGGCCACCCGCTGCGCCTCGTCCACCAGCGGAAAGCCCGACAGGATGAACGCCGAAACGCCCTCAGCCTGGTACTCGCGCAAGCGCTCGGCGACCTGCTCGGCGCTGCCGACTAGGTAGGTGCCCGCCGCCGGGCGCAGGATGTCGAAGCCGAACAGGCTGGGGCCGGTCCAAACGTTGGGGTATACCTCCAGGTCACGCAGCGCCGGTAAGCGCCCGGCCTTCAGGGCCTCCAGGCAACGCTGCACGCGCGGGTCTTCGCTGCGGTAGCTGTGCAGCGTCTCGCCCGCCGGCAACTGGCTGGCGACCGCGTCCAGTGCGGTCTGCAACGACGTGCGCTGCAGCAGGTGCTCGGCATGCGCCCAGGCTTGCGCCTCGGTTTCCCGCACGATGATCTGCAGCCGCGTGCCGTAGCTCAAGGTGCGCCCAAGCTTGGCCGCCTCGGCAGCGACCCGGCGGAACTTGTCGCCCAGCTTGCGCGGGGTGTCGGCAAAGCTCAGGTAAACGTCCAGCAGCTCCACCGAATGGGCCACCCCGGCCGGCGAGCTGCCCGCCCCCCAGAACGGCACGCCGGGCAATTGCCGTGGCGCGTTCCAGCCACCCAGCGGGTGCTCGGCGTCCTCGGGCGCACGGGCGGCAAGCTTGACGTAGGGGCTGTCGAACGCCTCGGTACGGCCGGCATACACATGCTGGAACGCACGCCAGTAATCCCGGCTGAACTGGTAGCGCTCGGCGTGGGGGAAATGCACGCCAAGCGACGCCAGCCCGTCATCGTTGCCGTTGACCAGGTTGAGCAGCAGGCGCCCGCCCGAGTACTTGTCGAACGTCAGCGCGTAATGGGCCAACACCGCGGGCGAGAGTTCGCCGGGGTACTGGGCCACCAGAAAGCGCAGGCGCTCGGTGGCGTCGATCAGCGAGGTCGCCGTCACCAGGTTGGCGTTGGGCCCGGTGCCCAGCAGCGCGCCGTAATAGCCCAGGCGGTCGGCCGCCACGGCCACTTGCTTGAGGTGGTTGAAACCGGTTCGCCAGCGGCCCTCGGCCTCCCACGGATAAGGGCCGTCGGGGGCGGTGAGGTACCAGAGCAGTTTGATCGCCATCAGGGTTGTTCCTTGAAAAGAGGTTCGTCGGGTGCACGCGACGGCTCGGGTGCCAAGGCGGGGTGTGCCCCCCGCTCGGTCAGAAGTTGGTGGTGAGCGACAGCCCGTAGGTGCGTCGGTCGCCACGGGCATCCCAGGCGATGTCGAACGGCAACGGCACGCTGTCGGTCTTGTACTGCTTGTCGGTCAGGTTGTTGACGTAGGCGCTGACATCCAGGTCCAGCGCGCCGCCGAAGTGGTAGGTGGCGCTGGCGTTGCCCAGGGTGTAGCCGCCCTGGGACACGCTGTGGTCCTCCTGGGAGGTGGGCAGGAAGTAGATGCGGCCCTGGTAGCGCCAGGTGTTTTCCAGGGTCACGGCATCGCCGCCGGCCAGCGGGATGCGGTAGCGGGCGCCCAGCGACAGGGTGCGCGCCGGCGAGCGGGCGATGCGGTTGCCGGAGTAGTCCACGCCGCCAGAGACGAAGTCCTGCAGTTCGGTGTGCAGCAGGCCGACCGAGGCGTTCAGGTGCAGGTTGTCCAGCGGCAGCGCCTGCAGCTCGAACTCGGCGCCACGGATCACGCCCTGGGCGGCGTTGGTCAGCAGCGACACCACCTGGCCGTCACGCACCGACACCGCGTTGACCTGGATGTCCGAGTAGTCGTAGTAGAAGACGTTGGCATTGGCCACCAGGCGCTCGTCCAGCCATTCGCTCTTGATACCCAGTTCGTAGGCATCGACGGTCTCCGGGGACACCACCGAGGTTTCCGCCTGCACCGTCGCGCCGCCATTGAAGCCACCGGAACGGAAGCCCTTGGCATAACGGAAGTACACCCGCGCGTTGTCGTTCAGCTGGTACTCGGGGGTGAAGTCATAGGTCAGTTTGTTCCAGGTGCGCTTGTCGTCCTGCTGCGCGGCGGTCACCAGAGCGCCGTTATAGCTGCGCCACCAGTCGGCATTGCTGCCCACCGACACGCTGGCGGCGTCGGGTGCGACCACGCGGTCGAGGTCGATGTCCTTGGTCTCGCGTGTCCAGCGCAGGCCAAGGGTCAGGCGCAGGTCATCGGTGGCCTGCCAGGTACTGCTGCCGAACAGCGCGTAGCTAGTGGTGTTCTGCTCAAGGTCGGTACGGCCATAGCTGGCGACGTCGAACGCCTGGTTGTAGGCCGCCGGCAGGATGGCACTGCTGCTGGCGCTGTCGAGGCTTTCGTGGAACAGGTGGGTGCCGACGATCCAGCTGACGGTCTGATCACGCGGCGACGACAGGCGCAGCTCCTGGGACACCTGCTTCCAGTGGTCGTCGCCATAGGAGCGGCCGAACTCGTAGATGCTCATGTTCGGGCCCTGGGCCTTCTCGGTGACATCATCGAAGGCGGTGATCGAGTCCAGTTGCAGCTCGCCGAGCTCCCACTTCAGGCCCAGTTGCACGCCGTTGTGGCGAATGCGGTCTTCGGCCTTGCCGGTGAACGCGGCTTCATCGGTGTCCAGCACCGGGGTCGGGCCGAACAGCGTGGTGTAGCCGGGGCCGCTGCCCCAGGCACGGGTGGCGATGCCCTGGCCGAGGTAGTCGCGGGCATGCAGCTGCAGGGTCGCTTGCAGGTCTTCGGTGATTTGCGCGAGCAGTTGCGCACGCACCGCCTGGTCATGGATATCGCCGACCGTGTGGCCGTCCACCAGGTTCTTCAACTGGCCATCGCGGCTTTGCTCGCTGAAGGCCACCCGCGCCGCCAGGCGGTCCTGTACCAGGCTGCCGCCATAGGCGCCTTCGTACAGCCGCGAGGCGTAGTTGCCGGCATCGACCTTGAAGTAGCCATTGGCGGGGTCGGCAAAGCTCGGCTTGCGCGACACAAAGTTGATCGCCCCGCCAGTGGTGTTCTTGCCCCACAGGGTGCCCTGGGGGCCACGCAGGATTTCCACCCGCTCCAGGTCGTACAGGGGGAAGCCCGTGGCCACGTGGGGGCTGATATACACATCGTCGGTGTAGATGCCCACCGGGTACACCGTGGTCGAGGCCATGTCGCCCGAGCCCATGCCACGGATGTACCAGCGCGGCCGCTGGTGGCCGGCGAACTCCGGGGCGATGGCGTTCGGCACATCCTGCAGCGCCTTGCCGGCGGTGAAGCCGCCACCGGTGTTGCGGATCTGCTCGGCGGACACCGCCGAGATCGCCGCCGGCACATCCTGCAGCGACTCTTCGCGTTTCTGCGCGGTGACGGTGACCGTGGTCAAGGTCTGCGGGTCGGCTTGCGGCGCCACGCTGTCGGCGGCCAGGGCCTGGCCAGCACCCAGGGCGATCAGCAAGGCCAGGCGCTGCAACTGGAAAGGCGGTTTCATGCGGGTGTCACTCCAAGCCGGGCGCCATGACGGCGGGCAATCAGTTCGTGGGCCGCCTGCAGCGGGCGTGGGTCGGCCCAGCCGGCCAACTCGAAGTCGCGTTCGAGAAAACCATGGCGGTAGAGGAAGTTCTTTTGCAGGGCCAGGTATTCCAGGCGCTCGGCAGACAAGTCCGGGTGCAGCGAGGCGTGGAAGTCGCCCCGGTAGGCCTGCTCGATGCCCGCCTGCTCGGAAGCGGTCTCCTCGGCGAGGATGGCGCGCAGCGGGCCAAGGTTGTCCCGGGCCCAGTCGGCCGCCAGCAAGGTCTGGGCGAGAAAGCGCACCACCAGGTCGAAGTGCTCGTCGAGCAGCCGTTGGTGAACGGTGATCGGCCGCGGCGTGCCGTTGTTGATGCGGTAGCGCGGCGCGGCGATCAGGTCGAGGTCGATACCCACCACCAGGCCCAGGCGCCGCGCCGCGTCGGCTGCGGCGCCGCCCTTGACGTAGACCGCATCGACTTCACCGCGCACCAGGTAATCCAGGCCGCTCCACAGCCGTTGCAGGTGGTCGATGCGTGCCGGCCCCGGCCCGTCGTCGAGGCTGGCCAGCGGCACTTCGACCAGTTGCACGTCGTCGAAGTCCAGCCCGCCGAGCTTCAAGGCACTGCTGTAGCCGTGCAGGCTCATGGCCCGGACGAAACTGCCCGGGCGCCCAGCCTCGCTCCAGGCCGGCAGGGCCAGGCGCTTGCCCTTGAGGTCGGCCGGGCGGCTGATGCCCGCATCGCGGCGAACCAGGATGGTCTGCCACTCCTCGATCCAGGTCAGGCCGATCAGCCGAGTGGGCGAGCCCGCCGCGCGCGCCGCCAGGGCCGGCACGTTGCCGCCCTCGCGGATCAGCCCGGGCAGCTCGTGGTCGTAGTGATGGCGGCCCAGTTCACGGGCGTCCTGCAAGGTGTCGACGCGGATGCCGTCGGCGGCAAACTCTTGTTGCAGCCAGCCCAGTTTATAGGCCAGCCCGGAGGCGGTAGGGACCGGGCAACGGGTGAACCACAGGCGGTCCAGAGGCGGGGGCGGCGACGCAGGTGCGCTGGCAGCGTTTGGCATGAAGTACTCCAGGATTGAGAGGGCCGAAAAGGCCGTTTGCCGAGCACATCGCAATGCCCATGCCAACCCCCGCAGCCCAGGTATTCCGGGGCCTTGCGCTCACGCAAAGGGGTAATTGCTGCGCCAGCAGCAGTTGGCCAGCAGTGCGCTGCTGCTGGCTGCGCAAACGGCCCGTCAAAAGCCCCTGCCCCGCCGCTGCCAGGCCCATGCCCAGGGTGTTTGCGGGCGCTGGCGCAGAACTTGCTCCTGCCCCTGCCTCGCCTAACCGACCCAGGAGCCACCATGAGCCACACCCCCCACACAAGAACCCTGCACAGCGAGGCCGAAGCCATTGCCGTGGCCCGCGAAGTGGCCACCGAAATCAGCCAGCTGGCCAGCGACCCGCACAGCGAACAGCAACTGCCCATCCGCCAGGCCGAGCTGCTCAGCGCCAGCGGCCTCACCGCCATCGGCGTACCGCGCCAGTACGGCGGCCTTGGCGCGTCGGTGGCGACCATCGTCGAGGTGGTACGCCTGATCGCCAGCGCCGATGGCGGCGTTGGCCAGATCCTGCAGATCCACAACGTGATGCTGCGCGGCATCGTCGAGGGCTACAGCGCCACCGCCCGCAGCCGGATTCTCGCCGACGTGCTGGCCGGCAAGCGCCTGGCCAATGCCCTGGCGGAAGTCGGCGGCAAGAACAAATTCGCCATCAAGACCCAGCTGGCGCGTGGCGCCGACGGCCGCCTGCTGCTCAACGGCAGCAAGTTCTACTGCACCGGCGCCTACCTGGCCGACTGGATCTGGCTTACCGCCAGCTACGGCGAGGGCGCCGCAGGCGTGTGGATCAACCGCGAGGCGCCGGGCCTTGAGTTGATCGACGACTGGCGCGCCTTCGGCCAGCGCCACTCGGTCAGCGGCACGGTCAACTTCCACGACATCGAGGTGGACGACGACTTCTTCGTCGCCAGCGAAGGGCCGATGAAGCGCACCGGCCTGACCTTCCCGCAGATCCTCCACGCGGCCATCGACAGCGGTATCGCCGCCGGCGCCCTGCAGGCCGGCAGCGAGTACCTGCGCAGCCGCGCCCGGCCCTGGGTGGAAAGCGGTGTGGAGCATGCCTGGGAGGAGCCGCACATCATCCGCCAGGTCGGCGAGTACGCCGTGGCCCTGCGCGGCGCCGAAGCCGTGCTGCGCGAGGCCGCCCGCTTGTTCGACCAGCACCTGCAGGACGAGGACGACAAGCCGTTGCAGGACGAACTGATCCTGGCGGTGGCTACCGCCCGCGCCCATGCCGATGCCGCCGCGTTGAAGATCGCCAGCGACATCTTCTCGCTGCTGGGTGCCAGCGCGATCCTCAGCAAATGGAACCTCGATCGCTTCTGGCGCGATGCCCGGGCCCACACCACCCACGACCCGATCCGCTGGCGCCTGCATCACATCGGCAACTACTACCTCAACGGCGTCGACCCGGGCGAGTACACCGCCATCCTGGCCAAGGGTGAAAAGGGCCTGCGCGCCAAACAGGGCTGAGCCAGCACCGCAGCGCCCCCGGGCGCTGCGGCAACCCGCGGCTAGACCTCGGCGATCAGCCCCCGGCCCTGCTCCCACAGCCCGCTCATGCGCCATTGCTGCTCCAGCACGCCGGGCCCGAACGGCTTGCCACCGCCCACCGCCTCGGCCAGCGTCTGGAAGTAGGCGCCCTCCTCGAACAGCAGGATCCACTTGGCCGACTTGAGGATGCCCTCGCCCCAGAACGTCGCCCCGCCATTGGCTTCAAGAATCGCCGGGGTGTGCGGATTGGCCTCGATCACCTGCACGATGAACGCCGACTCCGGCTGGCGGCGGTCGATGTACACCGGCAGCTCGCGGGCCAGGGTGACGCGCTGGGCGGCGGCGTAGTCCAGCGGCAATGCCCGGTGGGCGCCGGCCCAGCCGCCCAGGTAAGGCGTGTGCACGTGGATCACTACATTGACCTCGGGGCGCTGTTGCAGCACCGCGGCGTAGCGCTTGCCCGCGCCGCCCTGGCGGCTTTCGCCGAGCGCCACGCCCGGGGCCAGGTATTCATCGAGGTGGACCACGCCGTCGTAGCTGGCGACCACGGCGCGGATGCTCTGGTCGTCGTCCCACGGGCTGGGGGTGGCCAGGGCGATCACAAGGTCCGTGCCGGGCACCCGCAGGTGCGCCTGGAAGGTGTTGGTGGCGGTCAGCGTGCGGCTGTCCTTGAGCACCCGGAATACCTTGGCGGTATCACGCTTGGCCTGCTCGACCTGGGCCAGAATGGCGGCGTCGAGAAGTGGGGAAATCTGGCTCATGTTGACTCCTGGCAAGGGTAAGCGCCGTTGATGGCTGCCAGGCCTGTCAGCAGAACCTGTGCCAGGTGGGCCGCGCCGCGCCCGCGCTGGCCTGTGTCGCACGCGGGCGGCCTACAGCTGCTGACACCCCAGCAGCCGTTGCTGACGCAGTGCTGCTCCAGCAGCAGCGACCACTGGCAAGCCCTCGCCAGGCCCGCTGCCAGGGGCGTGGCATGGGCATTGCTATCCCTTGTCACCCCTACCTTTGGTTCAGGAACGCGAATCCATGAGCAGTGAATTCTTCTGGCGCCTGCCGCTGGGCAGCGATGGCCACCAGCTGAGCACCGACCTGCACGACCGTGGCAGTTTCTCGGCCCGGCCCGGCCATATCGCCCCCGGCCGCACGGCCAGCGGCAGCGCCGACGGTTTCACCTACATCGACTACATCGCCCAGGTGGCCAAGGCCGCCGAACTGGCAGGCTTCGAGGGCGCCCTGCTACCCACCGGCCCCGAGCCGTGGATCGCCGCCGCGGCCCTGGCCCGGGAAACCCGGCGCCTGCGTTTTCTGGTGGCGTTCCAGGCCGCCTGGACGCTGCCAGCCTACGTGGCGCAACAGGCCGCGATCCTCCAGCACCTGAGCCACGGCCGCCTGGACTGGAACATCATCACTGGCGGCAACCCCGCCAGCCAGCGGGCCCACGGTGACTTCCTCGACCACGACCAGCGCTACCGGCGCACCGACGAGTTCCTCGACATCATCGACGGCCTGTGGCGCCACCCGCAGTTCAGCTACGAGGGCGAGGTCTACCGCCTGGAGCACGGCAGCCTGCCCGAAGAGCTGCGCCACGAGCGCAAGCCAGCGGTGTATTTCTCTGGCTTCTCCGACCCGGCCCTGGACGTTGCCGCCCGGCATGCCGACGTCTACCTGAACTGGGCGGAGCCGGTGGCGGCGCTCAAGCCGCACCTGGAGCGGGTGCGCGAACTGGCCGACAAACAGGGCCGCCAGGTGCGCTTCGGCCTGCGCGTGGACCTGTTCGCCCGCGAGACCGAAGACGCTGCCTGGCGTGACCTGCGCCGGCAGTTCGAGGCCATCGGCAACCGCCCCAGCCGGGTCAGCCAGGACTTCACCCGCGGCTCCGACTCGGTCGGCGCCGCCCGCCAGACGGCTTATCACCAACACCTCGAGCGCTTCGACGACCTGGTCATCGGGCCGAACCTGTGGGCCGGTTTCGCCAAGGCCAAGCCCGGCCCGGCCGTGGGCCTGGTGGGCAGCCACCAGAACATCGCCGAACGCCTGGCCGAGTACCAGGAGGCTGGTTTCTCGACCTTCATCCTGGCCGGCAACCCGCACCTCGAAGAAGCCCTGCGCATCGGCCAGGAAGTCCTGCCGCTGCTGCGCAACACCCCCGACCAGCCACGCAAGGACCTGCGATGAGCACCCCACTGGACACCCTCTGGTACACCCACAGCCCGGTACCCACCGGGCTCGGCCTTGCTGTCGAGTCCGGGCGCCTGGCCGAGGCCTTGCGCCCGCACGGCACCAATATCCAGGCGCTGCGCGAGTCGGCGCTGCGCGATGTGCGCGAAGCCCACTACGACCACCACCTGCCCAACTCGGTGCGCCATGGCGGCAACATCCCGGCGATCTGGGCCTACGCCAGCGGGCGCGACACGCGCCTGCTCGGCTTGTCGTGGAGCGACGAGGTGCAGTTGATTCTGACCACCGCAGACAGCGGCGTGAAGAGCGTGCGCGACCTGCGCCACCGGCGCTTCGGCCTGCCCAAGTGGGCCAATGTGCAGATAGATTTCACCCGTGCCCAGGCCCTGCGCGGCCTGGAAAACGCCCTCAAGCTCGAAGGGCTGAGCGTCAGTGACGTGGAGCTGGTGGACTACCCCTACGGCGGCACCCACAGCGACGAGCAGATTCGCCGCGTGCACGGCACCACGGTGGCCTATGCCAGCAACGGGCCGATCCTGCGCAACAACGAACTGATCGGCCTGTTGCGCGGCGACATCGATGCGATCTTCCTCAAGGGTGCCCATGCGGTGAGCCTGGCCAACGAGTTCGGGCTGCATGTGGTCATCGACACGGGGTCGCATCCTGACCCGTTGATCCGCTCGAACAACGGCACGCCGCGGACTCTGACCATGGATGGCCACCTGCTACAGCATCATCCTGAGGCGGCGCGGCTGATCGTTGATAGTGTGTTGCGGGCCGAGCAGTGGGCTTGGGCGCATCCGGAGGAAACCCGGCAGTTTTTGGCCCGTGAGCTGAATACCAGTGAGCATTGGGTGGCCACGGCCTATGGGGAGGATGCGCATCGGCGCTTGCGGACCATGCTTGATGAGCAGTCGATTGTGGGGTTGCAGGATTTCACCGATTTTTTGCACCGGTGGGGGTTTATTCCGCGGCGGTTTGATGTGCGGGAGTGGATTGACTTCAGTGTGCTTGAGGCGGTGTTGCGGTCGACTTCGCGGTTGGCGGTTTGAGGGGGTGGGCGTCATACCACTGCCTCTGAGTAATCAGGATTGGGTAATGGCCACCAGGCGCATGGCAGGAGATTGGGTGAAGGCCACCAGGTGCATGGCAGGAGATTGGGTGAAGGCCACCAGGTGCCTGCCGGTGTTTTTGCAGCGCCTGTGAGATCGAGCGCCGCCCGCGCGGCGCATCGCGGGGCAAGCCCGCTCCCACATTTGTTTCGGGCCAGTCTCTCCTGAGCCATCACCTGGTCCGCCTTGTTGGTACGACGCGGTTTTGGCGTGGTCGCTAACGCTGCATCACATGACTCAAGACATGCGCCAAGGCGGCCAGCGGTACTTTCACAGGACTCATTGGCCCGAAACAGATGTGGGAGCGGGCTTGCCCCGCGATGCGCCGCGCGGGCGGCGCTCGATCTTCAGAGCGCTGCACCTCTATCGCCCTACACCTGGTAGCCCTCATGCGATTTCAAGACAGGCCCTTGGGCGTCACACCGCTGGCCCTGGGTATTCAGGATTGGGTAATGGCCACCAGGTGCATGGCAGGAGATTGGGTGAAGGCCACCAGGTGCCTGCCGGTGTTTTTGCAGCGCCTGTGAGATCGCTGCACCTCTATCGCCATGCACCATCCCCCGCCCCCGTCACTGCTGCCAGATCAGCACCCCATGAGCAATCAACTGCCCGCCGCTCAACACACCCAACCCAAAAAAACAAATAATCGTTACCAATCAACAAGTTAGAAAACTCAAAAAGCTGGCACAAGGTCTGCTATGGCCTAGTACGCCGCGTGGCGCCCTCATAAATATTCTGCCAGTGACAACGGAGCCACCATGCCCATCCGCACCCCCATCAACCCCATCACCCGCGCCCTGTGGCACGCCAGCCTGCTGACCGGCGCCCTGGCCAGCCCCCAACTGTTCGCCGCCGAACCGCCTCCCGAGGAAACCCCGGCAACCACCGCAGCCAGCCCAGCCCTGAAAACCGTCACAGTCACCGCCCAACGCCGCGAAGAAAGCGTGCAAGACATCGCCAACGCCGTCACCGCCGTAAGCGGCGAGAACCTCGGCCAGACCGCCACCGACTACGTCGGCAAGACCCTGACCTTCGTGCCCAACGCCCAGGCCAAGAACCCAGACGGCGATGACCGCCCACGCTGGTACATCCGCGGCGTCGGCACCGGCGACGTCGGCGCCGCGACGGTGTTCCCGGTGGGCATCTACGCCGACGACGTCTACCTCAACGCACCGCTGGCCGGTGGCGACCCGCTGTTCGACATCGACCGCATCGAAGTGCTGCGCGGCCCGCAAGGCACCCTGTACGGCAAGAACACCACCGGCGGCGCGGTCAACGTGATCAGCAAGCGGCCCACCTTCGACACCGACGGCTACGGCACCCTCGCCTACGGCAGCAAGAACGAGCAGATCGTCAACGGCGCCATCGGCGGCGCTCTGGTCGAGGACCGCCTGGCCGCGCGGGTGTCGATTTACTCCAAAGAGCGCGACGGTTTCGTCAGCAACACCAATATCGGCGGCGACAACGACGCCATCGACCGCAAGGCCTTCCGCCTGCAGTTCCTGGCCAAGCTCAACCCCGACCTGGAAGCGCTGTGGAACATCCACAACAGCGAGTCGCGCGGCAACGCCAACGGCCTGTTGCCGGTGGGCCGCTTCCCTTGGCTGAATGGCTACACCCGGCAGGACCCGCACCGCCGCTACATCGAAAGCAACGTCGAGAACAAATCCAAGGTCCAGCACGACGGCACCTCCCTGACCCTCAACTACGACCTGGGCGACTACCGCCTGACCTCGATCACCGCCTACGACCAGACCCGCCAGCGCGCCACCAACGACGATGACCTGACCCCGGTCGAAGGCGGCCACGCCTACACCAACAACCGCTGGCGCCAGTACTCCCAGGAGCTGCGCCTGGCCTCGCCGACCAGCGAAACCCTGCGCTGGATCGTCGGAGCCCACGCCTTCCACGAAGCCTTGATCAGCAAACAGGCGACCTCGGTGCTGGACAGCGATGCCGCCTACACCGGCATCGACTTCGACCACAACAGCACCAGCTACGCGCTGTTCGGCAACCTCGCCTACGACTTCACCGATGCCTTCACCCTGACCGGCGGCCTGCGCTGGACCCAAGAGAAAAAGGACATCGACCTGGACCTGCTGCAGTACACCGGCAGCGGTTTCACCGGCGGCGACGGCGGCGACTGGTGGGACTTCGGCAACCTGCAAGACCCACAAGCCATCGCCGGCGCAGGGGCCAACGGCAACGCCCGGCGCAACAAGACCTGGCGCGCGGTCACCTATGACCTGACCCCGGAATACCGCCTCACCGACAACCTGCGGGTGTATGCCCGCTACGCCAAGGGCTTCCGCTCCGGGGCGTTCAACACCGGTTTGTCGAGCAGCCTGGAGCAACTGAGCACGGTCAACCCGGAAACCCTGCACTCCTATGAACTGGGCCTGAAGTCGGAATGGTTCAACGGGCGCCTGAACGCCAACGCCAACATCTTCTACTACGACTACGACGACATGCAGGTGAGCGCGACCACCACCACCGCCAGCGGCAGCATCGTCTCGCTGCTGGCCAACGACGCCCAGGGCAAGGCCAGGGGCGCCGAGCTGGAAATCCAGGCACGCCCGATCGACGACCTGCTGGTGCAGTTCAGCGCCTCCTACCTGGACACCGAGTTCACCGGCGACCTGTGGAAGGGCAACAGCTTCGTGCGCTCGCCCAAGCACGTCTACGCCCTGGGCCTGGACTACCGCTTGCCGCTGGACATCCCGGGCAAGATCAATATCGGTGGCGACGTGCGCTACCAGAGCAAGGAGTACTTCACCTCGGCCTACCAGCGTTCGGACTGGAACTGGCTGGACCAGGACGGCTACGCCCTGGCCAACGTGCACCTGACCTATGCCACTGCCGACGACAAGTACAGCGTCACCGGCTACGTCAACAACGTCACCGACAAGCAGTACCAGGTCCACGGGCTGTCGCTGAACCGCGGCAGCTCGCCGTACTGGGCGGCCTACGGCGATCCGCGTACTGCGGGTGTGAGCGTTACTGCCAAGTTCTGAGCCACGGGGTAGAAGCAACGGCCTTGCACTGCTGATACGGGCCTCATCGCTGGCAAGCCAGCTCCCACAACCACGCTGGCAAACCTGTGAGAGCTGACTAGCCAGCTCCCACAACGACGCTGGAAAACCTGTGGGAGCTGGCTTGCCAGCGATGAGGCCTGAACAGGCAATAACAGACAGTTGCTCCCACCGCTGCTGCTGGAGCAACACCCCGGCGCCCGACACCTGCTGCCCCAGCAGCAACCCCGCACCAACGCCACCCCTGCCCAACGCCACAGCCCAGCAACGGCGCGGCTTTGCCCGCACCCACAGGGCCTGGCATGCAACCTGCTATCTCAGCCTCAAGACATTCCCGGAAAGCCCGCCATGACCCCGACTACCGTGCGCACCACCCTCAGTGCCCTCGCCCTGGCGTTGGCCAGCCTTTCCAGCCAGGCAGCCGACACTGTCAAGGTCGGCCTCGGCCCGGCGCCGAACGTGGTCAGCCTGGCGCCCTTCGCCGCCGCCCAGGCACTGGGCCTGTTCAAGGACGCCAACCTCGACGTCGAAGCCTTCGAGATCACCGACACCCTGCCCGCCCTGACCAGCAAACGGGTGACCCTGGCGGTGGGCCTGCCCGAGCCGATCCTCAACTATTACCAGCAGAACCCCGGCAAGACGCTGCCCATCGCCTTCTTCTACAACCTGCTGCCGCAGACCTTCGAGTTCGCCGTCGCCGCTGACTCGAACATCCAGCGCCTGGAAGACCTCAAGGGCAAGCGGGTCGGCACCGGGGCGCTGAACTGGCCGCAAGTGGACACCACCCGCGCGGTGCTCAAGTCGGTAGGCATCGGCGAACGCGACTTCACCTTCTCCGCCGTCGGCGTGCTCGGCGCGGGCTTCCACGCCCTGCGCAGCCAGCGCATCGACGCGCTGAATTTCAACGACAGCTGGAACGACATGTTCGAGCTGACCGGCTTCAAGCTGCGCCGCCTGCACTACCCGGACGCCTTCCGCGGTCTGGGCGCCGGGGTATTCATCACCCATGCCGACACCCTGCGCGAGCAGCCCGAGCTGCTGGCCCGCTTCGGCCGCGCTTACAACCAAGGGCAACGGGCCTGCGTGGCCAACCCGGCGTTCTGCGTGCGCGCGGTGTGGCAGCAGTACCCGCAAACCCGGCCGAGCCAGGGCGCGCTGATCAACAACGAGGCTGACGCGGTCACCCTGCTGAGCCGGCGCCTGCAGTTGATCGAAGCCGACCCGGCCGCCAGCCAGGGCCGCTTCGACCACCCGCGCATCACCGGTTACCTGGCGGCCATGCAGGGCCAGGGCTACTTCAAGGGCATCGCGCTGGACCTGCCGGCGCTGTTCTCCAACCAGTTGGCCGCGTCCTTCACCGACTATGACCGCGCAGCCCTCGACGCCCGCGCCAAGGCGGCCCAATGAACCAGGCCATCTTCCCCCACCTGGCCGACAGCGTGCTCAGCGCCCGCGACGTCGGCGTGCGCTACGCCAGCCGGCGCGGCCCGATCGACGCCCTGGCCGGGGTGGACCTGCGCATCGGCCGCGGCGAATTCGTCTCCATCCTCGGCCCCTCGGGCTGCGGTAAATCGACCCTGCTGAAACTGGCCGCCGGCCTGCTGCCGGCCAGCCAGGGCGAGCTGTTGCTCGACGGCACACCCATCAGCGCGCCACGCCGCGAAACCGGCGTGGTGTTCCAGAAACCCAACCTGCTGCCGTGGAAAAGCGTGCGCGCCAACGTGCTGCTGCCGGCCCAGACCCTCGGCCTGCCGAAGGCCCAGGCCGCCGCGCGGGCCGAGCAGGTGCTGGAGCTGGTCGGGCTGGCGGCGTTCGCCGACAACTACCCGTTCGAGCTGTCCGGCGGCATGCAGCAGCGGGTCGGCATCGCCCGCATGCTGCTGCACGACCCGCAGCTGCTGCTGATGGACGAACCCTTCGCCGCCCTCGACGCCATGACCCGCGAACACCTGATGCTGGAGCTGCAACGCATCTGGCAGGCCCAGGCCAAGTCGGTGCTGTTCATCACCCACAGCATCGCCGAAGCGGTGTTCCTCTCCGACCGGGTGCTGGTGATGTCGGCGCGCCCCGGGCGCATCGTCGAGAACCTCACCATCGACCTGCCGCGCCCGCGCACCCTCGACACCCTGGCCGCGCCGCGTTTCATCGAACTCAGCCAACACCTGCGCAGGTACTTCAGCCCATGAGCCGCCTTCCCGCTTTCGCCTACCCCTTGATTTCGACGCTGCTGCTGTTACTCGCCTGGCAGTTGGCGATCAGCCTGTTCGGCGTGCCCGACTACATCCTCGCCTCACCCCGCGACGTGCTGCTGGCCCTGTGGCAGGGCGTGCACCAGGGCGACCTGCTCAAGCATGTGTGGATCACCCTTGGCGAGGTGCTCGGCGGTTTTCTGTGCGGCTCGGCGCTGGCCTTGCTGCTGGGCGCCCTGCTCTCGGAATCGACGCTGTTCGAACGCTTCTGCTACCCCTTGCTGCTGGCCCTGCAATCGGCGCCCAAGGTGGCGCTGGCGCCGCTGATCCTGGTGTGGTTCGGCTTCGAGCACACGTCAAAACTGATCATCGTCGCCCTCACCTGCTTCTTCCCGCTGTTCGTCAATACCTTCTCCGGCATCCGCCGCGCCGACCCGGACCTGCTCGACGCCTGCCGGGCGTTCAGTGCGTCACGCGCCTACCTGTTCTTCCACGTCAAGCTGCCGTCCGCCGCCGGCGACATCTTCGCCGGCCTGCAGATCGCCGTGTCGCTGGCGCTGATCGGCGCGGTGGTGGCCGAGTTCCTCGCCGCCCAAGGCGGCCTTGGCTTTCTGGTCCAGGCCGCCTCGGTAAACATGAACATGCCGCTGATGTTCGCCGCCGTGCTGCTGCTCGCCCTGCTCGGGGTGGCCGGTTCGCAACTGGTGCGCTGGCTTGAGCGGCGGGTGATTTTCTGGACCCGTGGCAGCCATGCCACCACCGACTCGGGAGACCGCTGATGAGCACCCTGTACCTGGATATCGCCGGACTGACCCAGGCCTATCGCCAGCTTGAACTGTCGCCGCTGGCGGTGATCGAGCAGGTGTTCGCCCGCATCGACCGGCTCGACCCGACGCTGCGCCTGTTCACCTGGCTCGACCGCGAGCACGCCCTGGCACAGGCCCGCCAGGCCACCGCCGACTACCGCGAGGGCCGCAGCGTCGGCCCGTTGCACGGGGTGCCGGTGTCGATCAAGGACAACCTCGGTGTGGCGGGTGCGCCGCAGACCTTCGGTTCGCGGCTGTACCAAGACCACCACGCCCGCGAAGACAACGTCGCGGTCCAGCGCCTGCGCGCTGCGGGGGCGATCGTGGTCGGTATCACCACCATGCCGGAGTTCGGCACCAAGGCCACCACCGACAGCCCACTGCATGGCGTCAGCCGCAACCCCTGGGACCCCACGCGCACCCCGGGCGGCTCCAGCGGCGGTTCGGCCGGCGCGGTGGCGGCCGGCATCGGCCCGCTGGCGCTGGGCACCGACGTGGCGGGCTCGGTGCGCATCCCGGCGTCCTGCTGCCACCTGGTCGGGCTTAAACCCACCCTCGGGGTGATCCCGGTGGTGGAAGCCGTCGATGGCTTCGCCCAGCTGGCCCACATCGGGCCGCTGACCCGCACGGTCGCCGACAACGCCCTGGTCCTGGAGCTGCTGGCCGGCGCCGACCCGCGCGATCCGTGGTCGCTGGGCCTTGTGAGCCAGGACTATGCCTGCCAGGCGCAACCAGACGGGCGCCTGGACGGGGTGCGCATCGCCTGGCTCGACCTGCCCATCCCGGACGTCGATCCACAGGTCATCGCCATTGGCCTGCAGGCTCTGGATCGGTTGCGTGCCCTCGGCGCCCAGGTCACCCGTATCGACTTCGACCTGCACGGCGATGCCGAGCGCTTCGGCATTCTGGTTTCCAGCCAGCACCACGCCCGCTACGCCCCGCGCCTGGCCGCAGACGCCGCGCTGTTCGACCCGGTGTACCGCCAGCGCCTGGAGCGCAGCGCCGACATCGACTGGCAAACCCTGGGCGATGCCGGCGAAGCGCGCAACCGAGTGTTTGGCCGGGTCCAGGCGCTGTTCGCAGACTTCGACTTCCTCGCCAGCCCTACCCTGACCCGGCCGCCCATCGCCGCCGAAGCGGGCCTGGCCGGCAACAGCGAAGGCGCGCAACAGGCGCGCCATTACATCGACTACCTGTACCCGTTCAACCTCAGCGGCCACCCGGCCTTGAGCCTGCCGGCCGGTTTCAGCGCCGATGGCCTGCCGGTGGGCCTGCAACTGGTCGCGCCCTGGTACGCCGACGGCCCGCTGCTGAAAGTGGCGGCGGAGCTTGAAGCCCTGCTCGCGCTCACCGACCGCCACCCCGACCTGGAGCCTTTCGATGCCTGACCCGACCCTGCTGCCCGTCGCCGAACTGGTTAGCCTTCTGCGCAGTGGTGCGCTGTCACCGGTCGAGCTGATCGACCAGAGTTTCGCCCGCATCGACGCCATCGACCCGCACTTGCGCCTGTTCACCTGGCAGGACCGCGAGCGCGCCCGGGCTTCTGCCTTGGATGCCGAGCGCCGCTACCGCACCGGGGGTGAGCTACCGGCGCTGCTGGGCGTGCCGTTCACGGTCAAGGAGCAGATCCCGGTGGCCGGCGCGCCACAGACCTTCGGCTCGGCGCTCTACCGCGACCACGTCGCCAGCGCCGACGACCCCAGCGTGCAGCGCCTGCGCAACGCCGGGGGCATCCTGCTGGGCACCACCACCATGCCGGAGTTCGGCGCCAAGGCCAGCACCGACAGCCGCCTGTTCGGCATCACCCGCAACCCCTGGGACCCCAGCCGCACCACAGGCGGCTCCAGCGGTGGCGCGGCGGCAGCGGTGGCGGTGGGCGCCGGGGCGATTGCCGTGGGTACCGACATCGCCGGCTCCGTGCGCATCCCCGCCAGTTGCTGCGGCGTGCTCGGCATCAAGCCGACCCTCGGGGCGATTCCCCAGGTGCATGCCCTCGACCTGTTCAACGCCCTTGGCCATCAGGGCACCCTGACCCGCAGCGTGGCGGATGCCGCACTGGCACTGGAGGTATTGATCGGCCCCGACCCCAGGGACCCCTGGTCGCTGCGTGCACCCCGGCGGGCACTGCGCGACGCCGCCCGGGCCGACGGCGACCTGCGCGGCCTGCGGGTCGCCTGGTTGCCGGAGGTCGGCAAAGGCCCGGCCGATGCCCAGGTGCTGCAGGCCGGCGAGCGCGTGGCCAACGCCCTGCGCGAGGCCGGCGCCACGGTGGCGCAGCATCAACTGGACCTGAGCGACAGCGGCGCTGCCTTCGAGCCCACGGTGCTGGCCCTCAAGCGCCGCTTCCTCGGCGAGCGCTACCCGGCCCAGGCCGATCAGCTCGACCCAAGCTTTCGCGGCTGGCTGGACGCCCGCTTGCCGCAACTGAGCGCTGATGAACTGCAGCACGCGCAGTTCGCCCGGACCCGCCTGCTGCGGCGTATCCAGGGGCTGTTCGCCGACGTCGACGTGCTGCTCACGCCGGCGCTGTCGGCGCCGCCACTGGCCGCCGACGGCACGGACGACGACTTCGACTGGATTCACTACCTGCACCCGTTCAACCTCAGCGGCCACCCGGCCCTGAGCCTGCCCGCCGGGCTCAGCCGCGAAGGCTGGCCGCTGGGGGTGCAGCTGGTTGGCCCGTGGTACGCCGAAGACCGCCTGCTGCGGGTCGCCGCGCACCTGCAACAGCGCCTGCCCTGGGGCACGCCAGACCTGGGGCGCTGGCTGCCATGAGTCACCCTGCAAGCGGTTTTCTGCCGCGCTTCCTGCTGCTGGCGCTGGTCAGCGGCGCCACCGTGGGCATGGCCAAGATCGTCATTACCCTGTACGCCCTGGCGCTGGGCGCCGACGCCTGGCAGATCGGCGTCATCGCAGCGATGGAGGCCCTGGGCATGCTGTTCCTGACCCTGCCCGCCGGCTTCGTCATCGCCCGTTTCGGCGCGCGCCGGGTGTACGCCCTGTCCAGCCTCGGGCCGATGCTGGTCAACTTGGCGATCCCGCTGTATGCCGCCTGGTGGTGGCTGGCCCTGGGGCAGCTGTTGATCGGCTTGTTCATCCCGTTTCGCATCGTCGCCATGAACGGCAGCTTCCTGCGCCAGCTCAAGCACCTGGGCACCGACAAGGCCGGCTGGTACCGCGGCGCCCTGACCCTGGGCCTGGGCCTGCTCGGCCCGCTGCTGGGCAATGCCTTCAGCGAGCGCGGCGCGTTCTCCCTGGCCTTCATGCTGATTGCCGCCAGCTTCGCCGGCATGGCGCTGTACAGCCTGCGCTTCTGGGAGGGCGCCGGCGATGCCAGCCCAAGCCGCACGGCCCCGGCCAGCGGCATGCTGGTCCAGGTCCGCCAGCTGCTGGGCGAGCGCAGCATCCGCCAGAGCTGCACCGTGGAGTTGAGCAACAGCGCCACCACCAGCCTGTTCACCACCTTCATCATCCTCCTGGCCCTGGAAGGCGGCGTGCCTCAGGGCCATGCGGTGAGCCTGGTGATGATCGAAGCGCTGTTCGCGGTGCTTGCCCTGTTCGGCCTCGGCCGGGTGTTGCGCTCGATCAGCCCGGGCCGCGCCTATGCCCTGGGCCTGGTGCTGGCGATCACGGCCCTGCTGGTGTGCGGCCTGGGCCATGGCTACGGCTGGCTGGTGCTGGCGGCGGTGCTGGTGAGCCTGGCCACGGCGACGGTGCACCTGGTCAACATGGCTCGCCTGAGCCAGCGGCGCGAGGACAGCAGCAAGCTCTCCGGCCTGTTCAACCTGGCATCGATGGCCGGCAGCTTCGGCGGCGCCCTGCTGGGTGGCGCGATCAGCCACTTCGCTGGCCTGGCAAACCTGTTCCTGTGCTGGATCCCGCTGTTGCTGCTGGTGGCCTGGTGCTGCCGGCAGCCACGCCAGCAGGTACAGGAGGTGGTGGCATGAAGCGTATCGGCTACCGCCTGAGCGGCCTGGCTTCACCGCTGTTGCTGTTGCTGGCCTGGCACTGGGCGGCCAGCGCCGGGCTGTTCCCGGCCAACCTGCTGATCGCACCGGCAGCGGTCTGGCAGACCTTCACTGAACTGTGCGCCAGTGGTGAGCTGCCCGAACACCTGGCGTTCAGCCTGCTGCGCCTGGCCCAGGGCTTCGCCTTTGGCAGCGCGGCGGGCCTGGGCTTCGGCCTGGCGCTGGCATTGTCAGCGCGGGTCGAGGCCTATTGCGCGCCGCTGTTCCATACCCTGCGCCAGCTCCCCAGCCTGGCGCTGATCCCGATGTTCGTGCTGCTGTTCGGCATCGAAGAGCTGTTCAAAGTCGCCATTGTCGCCCTGACCGTGTTCTTCCCGGTGGCCCTGGCCACCACCGAGGCGGTGCGCCACATCCCCCAGCGCTACCTGGAAGTGGCCCGGGTGTATCGCCTGCCCTGGTACAGCCTGCTGCTGAGCGTGGCTCTGCCCGCCGCCACGCCGGGCATCGTCACCGGCCTGCGCATTGCCCTGACCCGCGCCTGGGTGGTGCTGGTGGCCTGCGAGCTGCTGGCCGCCGACAGCGGCCTGGGGCAGATGATCGAAATGGGCCGGCAGATGCTGCGCATCGATGTAGTGATGGTCGGGGTGGTGGTCACCGGGGTGATCGGTTTCACCCTGGATGTCGGCCTGCGCCGGGTCGAACGACGCTTGTCCGGCTGGCAAAGCCGCTAAGGAGCTGCTGATGAAACTGAACGCACTGCGTGGCCTGCTGCTGCCGTTACTGCTGCTGGCCGCCTGGGAATATGCCTCGCGCCAGAGCACTGCCGGCGCCTACGCTTTCGTACCCTTGGCCCAGGTGGGCGCGGCCCTGGCCGAACTGCTGGGCAATGGCGAGCTGCTGGTCAACCTGTGGGCGAGCCTGCTGCGTACCTGCATCGGCCTGGCCGTAGGAATCGTCGCTGGCACCGCACTGGGTGCGCTGATGGCCCTGTCTGGCCTGGCCAACCGCCTGATCGCACCCTTGTTCCACGCCCTGCGCCAGGTGCCGATGCTTGGCTGGATCCCTTTGATCGCCCTGTGGCTGGGCAACGGTGAAAGCGCCAAGCTGCTGATCGTCAGCCTCGCGGCGTTGTACCCGATGGTGCTCAACACCTTCGAAAGCCTGCGCCAGGTCGAGGGCCAGCACCGCGAGGCGGCCCGGGTGCTGATGCTCAGCCGCAGCCAGCAGCTGCGCCTGATCCTGCTGCCGGCCGCCTTGCCGGGCATAGCCGCCGGCGTGCTGCAGGCCCTGGCCTTCGCCTGGGTGACGGCGGTGGGCAGCGAGCTGTTCCTGGCCTCCGGCGCCGGCCTGGGCAGCCTGATGATGAACGCCGAGGCCGGCGCGCGCATGGAGATCATCCTGGTCTGCGTGCTGTGCATCGGCCTGTGCGGCTATGTGATGTCCTGGCTCTGCACCCTCCTTGCCCGCCGCCTGCTGCGCGGCCACCCGACCCCTTGAAAGGCCCGACCATGAACGCCATCGCTCCCAAGCTTGACCCCAGCACCGCCACCGGCGCGCTGTCCATCCGTGGCCTGAGCAAGTGCTACCCGCTCAAGGGCCAACAGGTGCCGGTGCTTGAAGGCATCGACCTGGACATCCGCCCCGGCGAGTTCGTCAGCATCCTCGGCGCCAGTGGCTGCGGCAAGTCCACCCTGCTGCGGCTGGTCGTCGGCCTCGACCAGGACTATCAAGGGCAGATCCTGCTCGACCAGCAGCCGGTGCGCGGCCCGGGCCTGGAGCGCGGCATCGTGTTCCAGGACCATCGCTTGTTCCCGTGGATGACCCTGCAGCAGAACATCGCCCTGGCCCTGAAGAACCACGCCCTGCCCGCCGCCGAAAAGGCCCGCCTGGTGGCCGAACACATCGACCTGGTGGGCCTCACCGGGTTTGAGAGCGCCTACCCGCACCAGCTCTCCGGTGGCATGGCCCAACGTGCCGCGATTGCCCGGGCACTGGTGAACAAGCCCAAGGTGCTGCTGCTCGACGAGCCCCTTGGCGCCCTCGACGCCCTGACCCGGGTGCGGCTGCAACAGGAGCTGCAGCGGATCTGGGTGCAGGAGCGCTGCACGGTGATCATGGTCACCCACGACATCGAAGAGGCACTGTACCTGGGCGACCGGGTGATCGTGCTGGATGCCCACCCGGGGCGCATCCGCGAGGACCTGCGCATCGACCTGCCGCACCCACGGCAGCGCGACAGTGCGCTGCTGCAGGGCTTCAAGCAACGCTTGCTGGGGGAGTTGGTCGGGCACTGAACAGAGCCCGACCTGCTTACATCTCGACCTGGGTCCCGAGTTCGATCACCCGATTCAGCGGCAGCTGGAAGTACTTGAGGTTGCTGTTGGCATTCTTGAGCAGGAACGCGAACAGGTGCTCACGCCACCTGGCCATGCCCATGCGCTTGCTGGCAATGACGGTTTCCCGGCTGAGGAAATAGGTGGTGCGCATGGCGGCGAACTCAAGATCGTCACGCTGGCAGCGGCTCAGGGCCAGCGGCACGTTGGGCTCTTCCATGAAGCCGAAATGCAGGCTTACGCGGAAGAAGCCCTCACCGAACGCTTCGACCTCGAAACGCTTGCCCACGCTGACCCGCGGTTGGTCCTCGAACACCACCGTCAGCAGCACCACCTGCTCGTGCAAGACCTGGTTGTGCAGCAGGTTGTGCAACAGCGCGTGCGGCACCGCTTCGGGCCTGGCGCTGAGGAACACCGCCGTGCCCGTGACCCGGTGGGGTGGCTGGTACTGCAGGCTGGCAATGAACAGGTCGAGCGGCAGCGCGCCTTCGTCGAGCCGCTCGACGATGAGCCGGCGCCCACGCTTCCATGTGGTCATCAGCACAAACAGGGCGACCCCGGCGATCACCGGGAACGCACCGCCTTGCAGGATCTTCGGGGCGTTGGCGGCAAAGTACAGGCTGTCTACCAGCAGGAAGCCCAGCAACAGCGGGATCGCCAACCAGCGTGGCGTTTTCCACAGCAACAGCACCACCGCCGAGGCCAGCAAGGTGGTGATCAGCATGGTGCCGGTCACCGCTACGCCATAGGCGGCGGCCAGTGCACTGGACGACTCGAAGCCCACCACCAGCAGTACCACGCCAACCATCAACGCCCAGTTGACCATGCCGATGTAGATCTGCCCCTGCTCTTCGCTGGAGGTGTGCTGGATGAACATGCGCGGCACATAACCGAGCTGAATGGCCTGGCGGGTCAGGGAGAAGGCGCCGGAAATCACTGCCTGGGAGGCGATGATGGTGGCCAGCGTGGCCAGCCCGACCATGGGCAGCAGGGCCCACTCGGGGGCGAGCAGATAGAACGGGTTGCGCACCGCGTCCGGGTTGCCGAGGATCAACGCGCCCTGGCCGAAGTAGTTGAGCACCAGGCCCGGCAGCACCAGCAGGAACCAGGCCCTGGCGATGGGCTTGCGGCCAAAGTGCCCCATGTCGGCATACAGCGCTTCGGCGCCGGTCAACGCCAGCACCACGGCGCCGAGGATGGCCACGCCCATGCCCGGGTGGGCGACGAAGAACTGCACCGCCCAGGCCGGGTTGAGCGCCTGCAGCACCTCGGGGCGCTGGGCGATGCCATACACGCCAAGCGCGCCGAGCACGACGAACCACAGCACCATGATTGGCCCGAACAGGATGCCGATGCGCGCGGTGCCGTGCTTCTGGATGACGAACAGCGCCACCAGCACCACCACCGACAACGGCACCACCCAGTGCTCGATGCCGTCGAAGGCCAGTTGCAAGCCTTCCACCGCAGAGAGCACCGATATCGCCGGGGTGATCATGCTGTCGCCATAGAACAATGCGGCGCCGAACAGCCCCAGCAGCACCAGCCCCTTGCCCAGGCGCGCATAGGGCGCCGCGGCCCGGTGCGCCAGTGCGGTCAGGGCCATGATGCCGCCTTCGCCCTGGTTGCTGGCGCGCAGAATGAACAGCACGTACTTGATCGACACCACCCAGATCAACGACCAGAACACCAGCGACAATACGCCGAGCACGCCGACGGTATTGGCCTGGACGCCGTAGTGGCCGGCGAAGACTTCCTTGAGGGTGTACAGCGGGCTGGTGCCGATGTCGCCATACACCACGCCGACCGCGGCAACGAGGGTGCCGATAGCGGTGGTCTTGCCGGGATGGGTTGGGGTTGCAGCGGTAACGCTCTGGCTCACGGATGACGTCTCTGGGCTGGCGGGTGGAAAGCGCCTGCCCTCCCTGTGCATGACGACCTCGCGTGGCGCCCGCTCCGCCCCCGGCTACCTGCCTGAGGCCCTGCGGACCGGGCAGCAGAGGCGGCCAGTATCCTTGCAAGCGATCTGGCCGGCCGTAAAAAGAGCGTAAAAAAGCACGGTATCCGCGCCCCCAGGCCAATCGCAGCGGCCGGTGCTGCTGGGATGTGGGTCGGGCAGCGAAACCGGGCTTTCGACTTCGAGCGGATATCGATTAATGTCCTGCGCACCCCCACCGACTGCGGCGCCGCTCGGCAGCCGAAGGTGGGTGACTCCTGCTGACGGTTTTGCCACACGAGGGCATCGACAATGAGTGAAGGCAGCACCCCGATCAGCGAACAACCACGGGCGCCCAGGCAACCGATAAGCCTGGCCGAAGCCCTGCGCTTCTGGCTCAAACTGGGCTTCATCAGCTTTGGCGGGCCCGCCGGGCAGATCGCGATCATGCACCAGGAGCTGGTGGAGCGCCGACGCTGGATCAGTGAAAAACGCTTCCTGCACGCACTGAACTACTGCATGTTGCTGCCCGGCCCCGAGGCCCAGCAGTTGGCCACCTACATCGGCTGGCTGATGCACCGCGCCTGGGGCGGCGTGATTGCCGGCGCCCTGTTCGTGCTGCCGTCGCTGTTCATCCTGATCGGCTTGTCGTGGGTTTACCTGGCCTTTGGCGAAGTGCCGGTGGTGGCCGGCATCTTTTACGGCATCAAGCCTGCGGTGACCGCGATCGTGTTGCATGCGGCCCACCGCATCGGCTCGCGCGCGCTGAAGAACGGCTGGTTGTGGGCCATCGCCGGCGCGTCGTTTGTGGCCATTTTCGCCCTGAATGTGCCGTTCCCGCTGATCGTGCTGGTGGCCGCTATCGTCGGCTATGCGGGCGGGCGACTGGCGCCCGGCACCTTCGTCATCGGTGGCGGCCATGGCGCCGCCCGGCAGCACTACGGGCCGGCGCTGATCGATGACGATACGCCCCCACCCGAACATGCGCGCTTTCGCTGGCGGCACCTGCTGCGCCTGGTGATGATCGGCGCCGCGCTATGGCTGTTGTCCATGGGGCTGCTGACCCTGGCATTCGGCTGGGACGGCACCCTGACGCAAATGGGCTGGTTCTTTACCAAGGCCGCGCTGTTGACCTTCGGCGGTGCCTACGCGGTGTTGCCCTACGTGTACCAGGGGGCTGTCGGCCATTACGGCTGGCTGTCGCCCACGCAGATGATCGACGGCCTGGCACTGGGGGAAACCACGCCAGGGCCGCTGATCATGGTGGTGGCATTCGTCGGCTTCGTCGGTGGCTACCTGCAACCGATGTTCGGTGCCGAGCATCCGTTGCTTGCCGGGGCGGTCGCGGCGAGCCTGGTCACCTGGTTCACCTTCCTGCCGTCGTTCCTGTTCATCCTGGCCGGCGGCCCGTTGGTGGAATCCACCCACGACGAAATGAGGTTCACGGCGCCGTTGACCGCGATCACCGCTGCCGTCGTAGGCGTGATCCTCAACCTGGCGCTGTTCTTCGGCTACCACGTGCTGTGGCCAAACGGCTTCGCTGGGGCATTCGACTGGCCTTCGGCGCTGATTGCCGCGGGCGCGGCGCTGGCATTGTTCCGCTGGCGCCGTGGGGTGATTCAAGTGCTGCTCGCCTGTGCCTTGGCGGGCCTGGCAGTGCACATGTTGCGGGGCTGAGCGCGCAGGCCGGCCGACAGTGTCGGCCGGCCCATGCAGCACGAGATCTACCCCACCGCCTGCGCCGCCTGTTGCTCGGCGTGGTAGGACGAGCGCACCAGCGGCCCCGACGCCACGTTCCTGAAGCCCATCGCCACGGCCTGCTCGGCAAACCAGGCGAAGGTGTCCGGGTGCACGAAGCGCTGCACCGGCAGGTGGCTGCGCGACGGTTGCAGGTACTGCCCCAGGGTCAGCATGTCGACCTGGTGCTCGCGCAGGCGCTGCATCACCTCGAGCACTTCCTCGTCGGTTTCGCCCAGGCCAAGCATCAGCCCGGACTTGGTCGGCACGCCCGGCACCCGTTGCTTGAAGCGCTCCAGCAAATCCAGCGACCACTCGAAGTCCGAGCCCGGCCGGGCCGCCTTGTACAGGCGCGGCACCGTTTCCAGGTTGTGGTTGAACACATCCGGCGGCTCCTGCGCGGTGATGGCCAGGGCCACGTCCATGCGCCCCCGGTAATCGGGCACCAGGGTTTCCAGCTGGATGCCCGGCGACAGCCGGCGGATCTCGCGCAGGCATTCGACGAAGTGCTGGGCGCCGCCGTCGCGCAGGTCGTCGCGGTCCACCGAGGTGATCACCACGTACTTCAGGCCCAGGTCGGCAATGGCGATGGCCAGGTTCTTCGGCTCATCGACGTCCAGCGGCCGCGGCCGGCCATGGCCGACGTCGCAGAACGGGCAACGGCGGGTGCAGATGTCGCCCATGATCATGAAGGTCGCCGTGCCGCCGGCGAAACACTCGCCCAGGTTCGGGCAGGCGGCCTCTTCGCAGACGCTGTGCAGCTTGTGCTTGCGCAACAGCGCCTTGACCCGCGCCACCTCGGGTGAGGTGGCGATCTCGACGCGGATCCACTCGGGTTTGCGCGGGATGTCCTCGGTGGGCAGGATCTTCACCGGGATGCGCGCCACCTTCTCGGCGCCGCGCAGTTTCACCCCGGCCTGCAGGGGCTGGGGCTTGGTCTCGACAGCCTGGGGCTGGGTCATGGGCAGGCTCCTGTTCAACCGCGGTAGTAACGGGGGGCCACGAAGGGTGTGCGCACCACCTGCATCGGCACCAGCTTGCCGCGTACCTGGGCGAACACCTCGGTCTGCAACGCCGTGTACTCGCTCTGCACGTAGCCCATCGCCAGCGGCCCGCCCAGGCTTGGGCCGAAGCCGCCGCTGGTGACCCGGCCGATCACCTCTTCCCGGGCATTGACGATCAAGGCCCCTTCACGCACCGGCACCCGCTCACGGGGCAGCAGGCCGACCCGTTTGCTGGCCACGCCCTCGCGTTGCTGGGCGAGGATATGCGCAGCCCCCGGGAAGCCACCGGCGCGCTCGCCGTCGGCACGCCGGGCCTTGGAAATCGCCCAGGCCAGGCTGGCCTCTATCGGTGTGGTGCGCACCTCCATGTCATGGCCATACAGGCACAGGCCGGCCTCCAGGCGCAGCGAGTCGCGGGCGCCCAGGCCGATGGCCTCGACCTCGGGTTCGGCCAGCAGGGTGCGGGCCAGCAGCGCCGCCGCCTCCACCGGCACCGAGATTTCGTAGCCGTCCTCGCCGGTGTAGCCCGAGCGGCTGACATAGCAATCGACACCCAGCAGCTTGACGCTGGCGAACTGCATGAAGGTCATGCCGCCCACCTGCGAGGCCAGGCGCCCGAGCACCTTGGCCGCCGCCGGCCCTTGCAGGGCCAGCAGGGCGCGGCTGGCGAACAGCGACTCGACCTCGCACTGGCCCTCCAGCTGCTGGCGCAGGTGGGCCAGGTCCTGCTGCTTGCAGGCGGCGTTGACCACCAGCAACAGCTCGTCGCTGGCCAGCCTGGCCACCATCAGGTCATCGAGGATGCCGCCGTCGGCGTTGGTGAACAGCGCATAGCGCTGCATGCCCACCGGCAGGTCGATGATGTCGACCGGCACCAGCGCCTCCAGGGCCTGGGCGGCCTGGGCACCGCGCAGGCGAATCTGGCCCATGTGCGAAACATCGAACAGTCCGGCCTGCTCACGGGTATGCAGGTGCTCCTTGAGCACCCCCAGCGGGTATTGCACCGGCATGGCGTAGCCGGCGAAAGGCACCATGCGCGCGCCCAGTTGCAGGTGCAGGGCGTGCAGCGGGGTGTGTTGGAGTTCTTGTGTGGACATGGGTGACTCCTTGGGTTCGAGGGGGCTCAGGCCGGGTACACCGGGAAGCGCTTGCACAGTTCGCCGACCTGGCGTGCCACCTGGGCCTCGACGTCGGCATCGCCGAGGTGTTCGAGGATGTCGCAGATCCAGCTGGCCAGGGCGCGGCACTCCTCGACCTTGAAACCACGGGTGGTCACCGCTGGGGTGCCGATGCGCAGGCCCGAGGTCACGAACGGCGACTGCGGATCGTTGGGCACGGCGTTCTTGTTCACCGTGATGTGCGCCCGGCCCAAGGCGGCGTCGGCGTCCTTGCCGGTGATGCCCTGGCGGATCAGGCTGAGCAGGAACAGGTGGTTGTCGGTGCCGCCGGAGACCACGTCGAAACCCCGTTGCAGGAACACTTGGGCCATCGCCCGGGCGTTGTCGATGACCTGCTGTTGGTAGGCCTTGAAGCCAGGTTCCAGGGCCTCTTTGAAGCACACCGCCTTGGCCGCGATCACATGCATCAGCGGCCCGCCCTGCCCGCCCGGGAACACCGCCGAATTGAGCTTCTTCTCAAGGTCCGCATCGCCCTTGGCCAGGATCAGGCCGCCGCGCGGGCCGCGCAGGGTCTTGTGGGTGGTGGTGGTGACCACATCGGCGTAGGGCAGCGGATTGGGGTACAGGCCTGCGGCCACCAGGCCGGCGACGTGGGCCATGTCGACGAACAGATAGGCACCGACCTGGTCGGCGATCTGCCGGAAGCGTGCGAAGTCCAGGGTCTTGGAGTAGGCGGAGAAGCCGGCGACGATCATGTTCGGCCGGTGCTCGAGGGCCAGGCGCTCGACCTCGGCGTAGTCGATCAGGCCATCGGCGTCGATGCCGTATTGCACGGCGTTGTACAACTTGCCCGAGGACGACACCTTGGCGCCGTGGGTCAGGTGGCCGCCGTGGGCCAGGCTCATGCCCAGCAGGGTGTCGCCGGCCTGCAGCAGCGCCAGGTAGACCGCGGCGTTGGCCTGGGAGCCGGAGTGCGGCTGGACGTTGGCGTAACCGGCGCCGAACAGCTGGCGGGCACGGTCGATGGCCAGTTGCTCGACCACATCGACGTGCTCGCAGCCGCCGTAGTAGCGCTTGCCCGGGTAGCCTTCGGCGTACTTGTTGGTCAGCTCGCTGCCCTGGGCCTGCATCACCTGGGGGCTGGTGTAGTTTTCCGAGGCGATCAGCTCGATGTGGTCTTCCTGGCGCTGCGCTTCGCGCTGCATGGCGGCGGACAGCACAGGGTCGAAATCGGAGAGGGTCAGGCTTTTGTGGAACATGGTGTTTTCCTTGTTATTCGTGTTTGGCCGTGCGGCTGATCTGTCTGGTTAGCGTGGGGGGGGGGGGGGGGGGGGGGGGGGGGGGGTGGGGGAGTGGTTGGGTATCGCCGACCTCCCCACCCACCCC